>JAYTLP010000522.1:0-21855 GCA_043729375.1 Myxococcales bacterium | reverse complement strand
CTCGGGTCCAACACCGAGATCGAGATCGCGCCCGCGGACGTGCCGATCCCCGTCACGGGCTACCAGGGCGAGGCGTTCGGTCGCGCAATCGGCCAGAGCAAGGTCATGCGCGAGCTCTTCGGCCTGCTGTCGAAGATCGCACCCACCGAGGCCACGGTTCTCCTCGAGGGCGAGACCGGCACCGGCAAGGAGCTGCTCGCCGAGGCCGTTCACCAGCACTCCGCGCGCAAGGCCGGCCCGTACGTCGTCGTGGACTGCGGCTCGCTGCCGAAGGACCTCATCGGCTCCGAGCTGTTCGGCCACGTGCGCGGCGCGTTCACCGGCGCGGTCGGCAACAAGCGCGGCCTCATCGAGGAAGCCGACGGCGGCACGCTGTTCCTCGATGAGATCGGCGAGCTCCCCGTCGAGCTACAGCCGCAGCTCCTGCGCGCCCTCGAGAAGCGCGAGGTCCGGCCCATCGGAGACGTCCGCTCCAAGAAAGTGAACATCCGCGTCGTCGCTGCGACGCACCGCGGCCTAGCCGAGATGGTGAAGGCCGGGACGTTCCGCGAGGACCTCTACTTCCGCCTCGCCGTCGTGCGGACGCAGGTACCGCCGCTGCGGCGCCACAAGGAGGACCTGCCGCTGCTCGTGCGTTCGTTCGTGAAGGCGCTCAAGCGCGACGACTTCGATCTCTCCGACGACGCCCTCGCGCAGCTCCAGGCCCACGACTGGCCGGGCAACGTGCGCGAGCTGCGCAACGTCGTCGAGCGGGGCCTCTCGCTGCAGGGCTGTGAGACGGAGTTCGAGGTCCACACAGGAGAGGTGTCGCTCGCGTACGCCGACACGCATCAGCGAGGTCCGATGGCGAAGGAGCTGCTCGACATGAGCTTCAAGGACGCCAAGGGACTCCTCACGGAGTCGTTCGAGCGCGAGTACCTCACGCACCTGCTCGAGCGTCACAAGGGCAATATCTCGCGTGCCGCCGTCGAGGCGGGCATCGACCGCAACTACATCCACCGGCTCGTGAAGAAGTACAACATCGCCGTCGATCGCGGGTGAGGCTGCGACCGCGCTAGAGATGCAGGGCCAGGCCGACGGTGCCGGGCGGTAATGTGCCGTGCGGTTCGTTGCCGGAGAGGCCGAGGCCCAGCCCCACACCGAGGCCGACCGCGACGACCGCGGCGACCGGCACCCAGACGTACCAGCGCTTGTACACGGGCGTCCTCTTCACGGGTGCGGCGGCAGTCACCACGGGGGCCGTGATCACTGGCGTGACGACCGGCTCGGGTGCCTTCTCTGCCAAATGGCGCGCGCGCTCATCGTCGATGAACTGGTGCTGTTTAGACGACAGGCTCGGATCCTCCACGACGTACGCGGGGTCCATCGTGAAGAGGCGGCCCAGGGCTTCCTTCGCGAGCTGACGCTGGCCGAGCACCAGCCACGAGAGGCCGGCGCGCGACCAGGCGCGGAGCCGCTGCAGCTTGGTCGCGGCTTCGTCGCTGGCGGCGTGCTCGGCGGCGGTGGCGGCATTGCGATAGTCGAGGTCCGCGTACGCGCGGTCGGCCTCGTCGAGCAGCGCGCCTACCGGCGCCGCGGTCGCTGGACGCACGAGCGCGAGCACGAGCAGCAGCGCAACGACCGCCCTCACGGCGATGCCGTCGCCGAATAGATGTCGATGCGCGTGAAGCCGACGCCGACGACCTCGGGCAGGCCGTCCCCATCGAGGTCTGCGGCGTCGAGATCCCGGACCGGATCGCTGCCGATCGCCCCGCGATCGACGAGCCCGCTCGCCCCGAGTGCGAGCAGGTGCGGCGCGGTCGTGGCACCTGCGACGAGCAGGTCCAACGCGCAGTCACCGTCTGCGTCGACGACGCGTAGTGCGACGATGTTCGTGTCGAGCCCGGGCGGCACCAACGTCGCGCTGACGTCGGTGAACGAACCCTGTCCATCGTTGCGGTAGACAGCGAGGCCGGCTGTCGTGCCCGCTATCACGTCGAGCGCGCCGTCGTGGTCGAGGTCGAAGAGGGCGACCGCCGCGGTCTGGCTCGTGCCAGGCAGTGCGGTGAGGCCGGTGAAGCCGCCCGTGCCGTCGCCCCGCGTCCAGAGCAGCGGACCATCCGAGAAGCCGACGAGGAGGTCCGATATGCCGTCCTGGTCGAGGTCACCGATCGCGGCGGCCGTCGAGTTCGTGGGCTGCACCGAGAAGCCGGCTGCGCGCACGAACCCCTGCTTGCGGTCGGACAGCAGCACACTGCCGCCATCGACGCCGATCTTCACCAGATCCGCCCAGCCATCGCCGTCCAGGTCGCCGACGGCGAGCGCATGGGCGGCCTCCGGGTCGGCGAGGCGCGCGCCGTCGACGGAGATCGCGCCGCTGCTCGAGGTCGACCACGCAGCGACTGGCGCCCCGTCGGCTGCGACGAGCAGGTCGTCGGCACAGTCCCCGTCGAGGTCCAGCGAGGCGAGCGCTTCCACGGTGCTGCCACCGCCGGGCGCTGGCGCGATCGCGAGCTTGCCGTCGCGACCGTACGGGTAAGACGCGATGACGCCGCTCGCGTTCGACACCGCGACCAGCGACGAGGCTCCGGGCGGCTCGAGGCCCGTGCGCACGAACGCGATGCGCTGCGCCGCGAACGGGAAGCTGTCCGCGCTGCGCAGGGAGAGCGGCCCAGGTGCCACCTTCGGCGCGCACGTCGCGATGGAGATTGTCGCGTCGCCGGGCAATGCGACGGTCTGCGCGGAAGTGAGCGTGCGCAGGCCATCCAGGAGCCCGTCGAGTCGCACCACCATGGTGCTCTGGCCGTCGGCGAGTACCCCGAGCGACTGGGGAAGCGGATACGCTGCCGTCTCGTAGCGGCGGCCGAAGCGTCGCGCTCCGCCGGCCGAGAGCGTGACGCAGTAGCTGGTCGGCGACGCGACACCCGGCGACAGCGCCACATGGAGGACGCCGCCGTCGCTCTTGCAGCCACCGAGCTGCATCGCGGCCGCCCCGCATGCGACCCCGACAGCCGCTCGGCTTACAGCGCTCGCTGCGCGCCGCCGGATATTCGAGGTCGTTAGCAATGTAATGGGGACCGCTCCCTATGCAGCGGCGGCGAGGCGACCTTAACGCATCCACTGAGCAGGCGCGAAACCTCGTGTCGGTGGGCGCAAAACCAGATATTGTGCCAGGCGGGAGGGCTAAGAGATGAAGCTGTTCGGCGGGGGGAAACCCAGCGCGTCTGCCAGGCACGATGCGAAGCACGACGTCGCGAAGGACGAGGAGTCCGGTTACTTCGACTCTCCCTCGGAGACCGTGTCCCTGTCTGCGCCTGCGCAGACCCGTGAGCCGGCGCCCGTGGTCCGCGAGGAGCCAGAAAAGGTGGAATACGGCATCGACGCCGCGATCCTGCTCATGCGCTCCCTTCCCACCGACCAGCATCCCGAGCTGGTCGTGACGGTGATCAAGACCACGCTCGAATCGCTGCGCGTGAAGGTATCCGACATCATCGCGGACGCGACCCGCAAGCAGACACAGCTCGAAGGCCGCGTGGAGATGCTCACGAAGGAGATCTCCGATTTCGAGCGCGAGATATTGCAGCGCAAGGAAGAGATTGCGCGCCTCGAGGCTGACCACCTCGAGACCACGGGCGTCAAGGAGCGGCTCGAGCTCGCCGAGCGCAGCAGCAGCAGCGAAAAGCCGAAGATCAAGTCCGGATCGTAGGCATGGCCGAGCCTGCTCGCAGCAAGTCCGCAGCATCCGGCAGCGAGCGTCGTCGGGGTCCCGATGCGATGCTCAGGCACCGCATCCTGGTCGTCTCGAGCGAGGCAAACATGCGTCGCGCGCTCAAGCGGCTCATGACGGCGACGGGCGCGGTGACCGAGTTCGTTCCGGACCTCTCGAAGCTGCCGGCCGACGCACCGAGCCTCCTCGCCGTCGACCTGCGCTCGTCGAGCGCACCGAAGCTCCAGGACCTCGCCAACATCTTCCCCGACGTGCGGCTCCTGTGTATCGTCGGCGCGCAGGACTTCGGCCAGATGGTCGAGTGCCTCCGCCTCCCGCGCTGCGGCAGCGTCATCACCTACGATGACGGCTTCGAGCCCGAAGACTTCATCATCACCGTCACGAAGCTGCTCCACGGCCAGGTGTTCGGTCTCCAGAAGTATTTTCCGTGGGGCGTGACGCTTTACAACATGGAGGTCTCTTCGTACGAGGAGAAGACGCGCGCGCTCGACGTGCTCAACGCCTACGCCGAGCTCGCCGGCGCCCGCGGCCCCGTGCGTGATCGCATGGCGCTCGTGGCGGAAGAGCTGGTGATGAACGCGCTCTACCACGCGCCCGTCGACGCAGCCGGCAAGCACCTCTACGACCACCTCCCGCGCAAGGAGCTCGCCAGGCTCACCTTCGACCGCAAGGTGCGCATCACCTGCGCGTCCAACGGCCAGCACTTCGCCGTCGCTGTGCACGACACCTACGGCTCGCTCGACAAGGACACGATCGTCCGCTTCCTCGCGAAGAGCACACAGAAGTCGCTCGAGCCGGAGCAGCGCGAGTCCGGCGCAGGCCTCGGCCTCGTCACCGGGCTGAAGAACGCATCGAAGCTCGTGTTCAACCTCGCGCCGGGCCACGGCACGGAGGTCATCGCACTCTTCGATCTCGATCTGCTGGCCAAGGGCCGGGCCGGTGTGCGCTCGATGCACGTGTTCACGGATCGCCGTCGGGGCGCGGCTGCCGCGACGCCGGCCATCGTGGCGGCGGAGCGGTCGGCACCGGCCGCCGCGCCGCTCATCATCGGCGCCCTCGCCGTCGTGGCCGTCGCGGTCGGGATCATCGGCATCATGAACAAGAAAACCGAGCCTCCTGCCATCCACGTCGAGCTCGCTGTGCCCGACGGACAGACTGCGAGCAAGGTCGTTCGACTCGGAAGCTCCGACATCAAGCTCGTCGTCGAGCGACACGGCGGCAACGTCATCATCTCCACACAAGCGCCGTAGCGGCACTCGACCCGCGTGAAGCACATGGTAAGCAGCGTCGCGTAGATGTCGGAGGGTGTGGGCTTCGGTAACTACCGTCTGCTTCGCCGCCTCGCTCGGGGCGGGATGGCCGAGGTGTTTCTTGCGCGCCAGCAGGGCGTCGAGGGCTTCGAACGCCGGGTCGCCATCAAGCGGATCTTGCCGCACCTCAGCGACTCCGCCGAGTTCCGCACGATGTTCCTCGACGAGGCACGCCTCGCAGCGCAGCTCTCGCACCCGAACATCATCCACATCTACGACTTCGGGAAGGTCGACGACTACTACTTCATCGCGATGGAGTACGTGGAGGGCGTCGACCTGGGGCGCCTCATCAAGCAGGCCCGCACCTCGCCCGTCCCCTTCGTGCTCATCGCCCGCCTCCTCGCGGATGCGTGCGCGGGACTGCATTACGCGCACAACATCACCGACGGTTCGGGCACGCGCCTCAAGGTCGTTCACCGCGACGTCACTCCGCAGAACGTGCTCGTCACGTTCGACGGCATCGTCAAGGTCGTCGACTTCGGCATCGCGAAGGCCACGTGGCAAGCGAGCCGCACGCGGCCCGGCGTCGTGAAGGGCAAGTACGCTTACATGTCGCCCGAGCAGGTCGAGGGCCGCCCGCTCGACGCCCGGTCGGACATCTTCTCCGTCGGGATTTGCATGTACGAGCTGATGACCGGCATGCCGCTTTATCGTCGCGACAACGTCACCGAGGCGATGAAGGAGATCCGCGACGGCAAGCCCATCCATCCCGAGCACCACCGCAGCGGGATCCCGCCCGAGCTGACGGCGGTGCTGAAGCGCGCGCTCGAGACCTCGCGCGACACGCGCTATGCGAGCGCCGCTGCGATGCAGCTCGATCTCGAGCGGTACCTCAAGGCGGCCACCGAGCTGGCGACGCCACAGCTCCTCGGCGACTTCGTGCGGCGCGAGTCGCCCGCGGGGCCACCCGGGGAGCTGCTCGGCGACTCGAACGATACGCCGGAGTCGGAGCGTCCTAGCGAGCCGCTCGGCAAGGGCGGCACCGCCCAGATGTCGAGCCTGAAACAATCGGTCACGCCCGCCTACGAGAACGTTCCCATCCTCAGCAACGCCGGAGCGTCGAGGCTCGGCGCGGCAAGCGCGGAGGGCGCCGCTCGGCGCCAGGACGCAGGCGAGGATCTGACGACCCCCGGGAAGCCGCAGCGTACGGGCACGAGCGCCGCCCCGCGCACCTTCGCGAGCGAGGAGGACAACGACCTCACCCGTCGCGATGACCGGCCGCCCGAGGCACCGATGCGCTCGGGGGAGCAGGCCACGGTGCGGTCGCCGAAGGTGGACCTGTCCCTCGAGGCCACCGAGATTTCGCGCCCCGAGCGCAGTGTGTCCGATCGCCGCTCCGGAAACGCGCCTGCGCAGCCACGCTCTGGTCAGCACGAGCCCGTGCACGTGCAGGGCTCGCGAAGCGCGCTGTTCCCGTCGGGTACCGTGGGGCCGCTCGGCGGCGGCATCTCGCGCGAGCACTCGAGCAGTCCACCGCTGCTCAGCAGCGAGCCGACATCGGCTCTCCACAACCCGCCGCCCCCACGCCGTGGCTGGCTGACGTGGGCGATCCCCCTGGGGCTCGTTCTTCTGGCCGCGTTCGCAATGTGGATGCGTCCGCACGACCAGGCACGTCCGCACGAAAATTCCATCGTCGTGCACGACGACGAGTCGGTCCACATCGATGCCGGGATGGACCCACGGAAGCTCGACGCAGGAGTGCAGGTGGTGACCACCGAGCTGCCGGTGCAGACATCCGCAATGCTTGGCCTGAACACGCGGCCGAGCGGCGCGAAGGTGTTCATCGACGGCGAGCCGCTCGAGATGCTGACCCCGGTCCGCACACTGCCCGTGACCGCCGGCCCGCACCACATCGTCATCGAGCGCACGGGCTATCAGCCGCGCGAGGTCGACATCTCGCTGCACGCCGGCGAGCACCGCGTCCTCGAGTTCGAGCTCCCGGAGGAGCACTCGTTGCAGGCCACGCGCGGCAAGAAGACGGCGTTTGCGCCGCACCCCCACGGCAGCGGCTTTCTCACCGTGAAGACGGTGCCCTCGTCGCGCGCGTTCGACGGCTCCGAGCTGCTCGGCGAGACGCCGCTCGTGAACGTGCCGCTCTCCGAGGGCGCGCACACCATCACGTTCATGGGTGAAGGCGGCAAGGTCGTGAAGAAGAAGATCATCGTTCGCGTCGGCGAAGAGTCGCGGCTCAGCTTCTCGCTGAGCGAGCCGTAGTGCCGGGTTCGCTGGCCGTCGCGGTCGACGGCGCGGTCGCAACCCTCACGCTCTCGAACCCAGGCAAGAAGAACGCGCTCGATCCGTCGCTGCTCGACGCCATCGTCGACGCGAGCCGGTCCCTGCCGGCGGAGGGCGTTCGCGCTCTCGTGCTCACCGCGGAAGGGTCGCTGTTCTCGTCGGGCTACGACCTTGATGAGCTCGACGCCGGCGCCACCGCGGCGCCACTCGAGCGCACGGTACAAGCGCTGCTCCTCGGGTCGTTACCCATCGTCTGCGCGCTGCCGGGCCTCGCCATCGGTGGTGGCTGCGAGCTCGCCTGCGCGTGCGACCTGCGCGTCGCGCATCCCGGCGTCGCGCTGCAGATGCCACCGGTGCGCCTCGGTATCGTGTACCCGGCCGAGGGGCTCCGACGGTTCGTGGCGCTCATCGGCGCGTCCCGCACGCGCGAGCTGTTCCTCACCGCGGAGCGCATCGACGCGGAGCGCGCGCTCCGCTGGGGCCTCGTCGACCACGTGGTGGCGCCGGACGCCGTGCTCCCTACCGCGCTCGAGCTCGCCCGCGCGATGGCCAAGGGCACGCCCGGCGCGATCCGCGGCACCCGCCAGCTACTCGCCAGGCTCTCCGCGCCACTCCCCGCCGACGTCCAGCGCGAGCTGGACGAGGTGGTGAGCCGTGCCTTCGCCGGCGACGAGGCAAAGGCCGCCCGCCAGGCCTTCCGCAACCGCAAGCCCCGCTGACGCGAAATCCGAACGCACGCCAGCCAAGGAGCCGGAAGGAGCGAGCGAAGCGGTGCGACGACGCGCAGCAAGAGTCGAGTGCTCCGGGTCCGAAACGCGCGCGAGTCACGCGCGGAGGGTGGGCAGGCTCATCGGGCCTCCGGCTCCGAAACGCGCGCGAGTCACGCGCGGAGGGTGGGCAGGCTCATCGGGCTCTGCCCGATGAGGGGAGGCGGGAAGGCCTCCCCCTAAATAGAATGCTTATCGACGGTGCCGCGCTCACCTGCAACGTCCCGCTCGATGAATGTGCGTCGCGCGGCAACGTCGTCGGGGAAGCGGCCAAGCGCAGCCATCAGCTTGGCGGTGGCTGCCTCGAGCGTCATGTCGCCACCACCGATCGCGCCGGCATCGCGCAGCGCGGCCCCGTTCTCGTAGAGCGAGAGGTCGACGGCACCGTGCTGCGCCTGTGTCACGACGACGACGCTGACGCCGCGGTCGACGAGGCGCTGCACGGCCTCGTGAATGGGTCGCACGCGGCGGGGCGCGTTGCCCACGCCGAACGCCGAGAGCACGAGGCCCCCCGCGCCTTCGCAGAGGCGGTCGAGTGCGGCGGGCTCGAGCCCGGGCGTCACGGTGGCGGTGACGACGCGCGGATCGAAGCGCGCGTCGAGCGTGAAAGGGCCACGTGCGCGACGGACGTGCGGCGTCACCTCGACGTCGAGACCCAGGCGTGCAAGCGGCGGGAAGCCCGGCGAGTTGAAGGCGCCATAGCCCCACGCGTCACCCTTCTTCGCCCGGTTGCCGCGCCACAGACGGCCGTCGAACGCAATGCCGACCTCGGGAAGATCTCGCCGCGCCAGGTCCACGGCATCGACCAGATTGCGACGCGCGTCCGAGCGCACCTCGCCGAGCGGCCGCTGCGAGCCGGTGAGCACGACCGGCCGATCAAGGTCACCGAGCGCGAACGACAGAGCCGACGCTGTGTAGGCCATCGTGTCGGTGCCGTGGATGAGCACGACGCCATCGTGGGTCGCGCGCGCGTTCGCGATCTCGGTCGCAAGCAACGTCCACTCCTCCGGGCCGATGTCGGACGAGTCGAGGTTGAAGAGGATCCGCGTCTCGATGTGCGCGAGCTCCGAGAGCTCCGGCACGCGCTGACCGAGCGCCTCCGCGTACGCATCCGGCGAGAGCGGCGTGGGTCGGCGACCGCTCATGCCGAGCGTGCCCCCCGTGTGCAGGATGAGGACCCGCTTCAATCAGCCGTGGCGGCGCTGCGGCGGCGGTGCCGGGACCGACGGCGCAGACGGACGTGCAGGCGCAGGCGCAGGCGCAGGCCGAGCCGGCGCGGGAGCGCCGCCGCCTGGACGACCGCCACCGTTGTAACCGCCGCCGTTGTAGCCGTTGTTCCCCGGCGCAGCCACGCTGCCACCCGGACGGTTACCGCCGTTGTAGCCGTTGTTCCCCGGCGGTGAAACGTACCCACCGCCGCGATTCGGCGGTGCGACGTACCCGCCGCCACGGCCAGGCGGCGACACGGATGCGGGACGCCCGGGGCCGTTCACATAACCGGCACGACCGTAGGGCGCGGAGACGTACACGCTGCGACCACCCGGCGCGTAGACCGTCTGACCGCCGCGGTAGACGCCGTGCGCGCCCCACGAGTAGCTCGGGCGATAGATGGGTCGCGGTCGAACGGTCCAGTACCGGCCGCCATAGTAGTTGTTGCGGTAGTAGCCGCCAAAGTAGGAGTGCCAGCGATCGCGGTACGTGTAGTAGGCCGGATCCCAGACGCCGACGTACGAGTAGTAGCCGCCGATGAAGCTGAACGACAGCGATGAGGACGGCGGGAACGGATGGCGGTGAGGCCAGTCGATGTAACAAAAGCCTCCGCCGAACTCGACGGGCAGCGGATGGTTGCCCTGGTAGCCCCACATCTGGCCTTGATATCCGAAGTCGCCCATGTCCCCGATGAAGTAGAAGTAGCCGCTGGCCTCGCGGAAGAGATAGCGGTCGAACGGCGGATAGGGATGAAAGTGCGGACCCGGCTCGTTGCAGGCCTGCTGCCCGTACTCGTAGGGCTCGGGGTGCGGACCGAAGTAGCCGTACTGCATCCCACCTTCCTCGCCGGGCGGACCCTGCTCGACGTAGCCGCCTTGCTCGTACTGCGCGTCGTACTCCTGCGCCCACGCGCCCGGCGCGAACCCGACGGCGAAGAGAATGCTGAGAACGAAGAATGCGAACGCGGAGAGACGCGACATGGGCGACAACGTACCACGCCGCTCCAGCGCTTGCCTCCCGACGCCCGCGCTGATATCGACTCGACCCATGTCACAAGCCCCGGGTGCACTCGAGACGCAGCTCACCGACCTCCTCAAGCAGGCGATGCGTGACAAGGATGCGAACACGTCGAGCGTCATCCGCATGCTGAAGACGCGCGTGATGGAGCGTCGCACTGCCAAGGGCTTCTCCGGCGAGGTCGACGACGCGCTGTATCTCGACGTCGTCTCGGCCTACCGCAAGACGATGCTGAAGGGCCTCGAGGAGTTCGAGAAGGCCGGCGTCACGAGCGGCGAGCAGGTGGAGCAGCTGAAGTTCGAGATCCAGTTCTGCGAGCGCTTCCTGCCCAAGGGACTCGACGCGGCGGCGATCGAGACGCTCGTGAAAGAGCGCATCACCACGCTCGGCGTGGCCGACCAGAAGGGAATCGGCAAGCTGCTCGGCGACATCATGAAGACGCACAAGGGGCAGGTGGACGCGAGCCAGCTCAAGAAGATCGCCGAAGGTTTGCTGCCGAAATAGGTGAGGGTGCCATCGTGAAGGTGGACGAAAAGGGAACGGACGAGGCGCGTCGCGAGGCATAGCCGCGCTCTCGGCTCATCCCGTACGCCGCCACCGCGCTCGCGGAAAGCAGACACGACGTTGCGTCGCTGCTCGACCGCTACGGCATTGCTGGCAGCTGGCCGCCGCCGAGGTCGAGCTGCCGATGGTGCAGCACCACGCGCTCCTCGACGAGATGGCGGGCGGTCCTCTCCGGCGATCCCGTCTTCGCATTGCACCCGGGGCAACGCCGGCGCAAGGGCAGCCACGGCCTGCTCGAAGATTTCTGGCGCGCCGCTGCGACGGTCGCCGAAACGCTGCAGAAGGTCGTCGCACGCGCGTCGCTCTCGACGAGAACTCGGAGTTCGTCTGGAAGCGGACCGACGAGAGCGACCTCTCCGGGCAGCGCGTCCGGAGCCATCGCTTCGGTCTCGGTCGGCACTCCAACGAGTTCTTCGTCGCCGCGGGTGATGTTCGGGAATACCGAGGGCGCGCCGGGCTTCGACCACGCAACCGCGCTCGGTGTCCCGCGCGTGGAGCTCGACGTGGGGCTCACCGGCTTCGAGCTCGACGACGAGACGCTCGGTCGCGGCGTGAACAGCGCTGATCCGGCAATGCTCGAGACGCTGCGACGGCACGTGCAGGCCTTGGTGCCGTCGCGTCCGCTGGCGTTCGGCGCCACCACCCCGGCAACCTCCTCCGAGGTGTCGCGGATCACCGAGGCGCTGCGTGCGCACGTCGCCGGTACACCGCCTACCCTGCCCCAGCTCGCCGAGAGCATCGGGCTCGGTGCGCGCTTCCTGCAGCGCCGCCTCGCGGAGGAGGGCCTGACGCTGCGCGCCCTTGGCGAGCGCGTGCGGATGCAGGAGGCGGAGCGCCGCCTGCGCGAGACGCGCAACGAGGTGTCGGCCATCGCGGCGGACCTCGGGTTCTCGAACGCCAGCGACTTCGCGCGAGCGTTCCATCGCTGGGCCGGGACGACACCGCAGTCCTTCCGCACGCAGAAGCGCGGCCAGGTCGACGGCTACAGCCGGCGGAACAGGTCGAGGATCAACCGGTAGCAGAGCAACGCGAGCGTCGGATCGTAGCGTGGCCCCTCGTCACGCAGGAATGCATGCTGCGCGTCGAGCTCGTGCCACGTGAACTTCGTCCCGGCAGCGACGAGGTGCTGCTGGACGAGCGCGCGGCCCGCGTCCGGGATGTGCGGATCCTGACGGCCCCAGATCATGAGCAGCTCGCCACGGATCTGCGGGATGCGGGCCAGCGAGTCGTCGCCCGCCTTGCCGAGGCTACCCTGGTGGATGTCGGTCGCGTACAGGCACGCGGCGACGCGGACGCGAGGGTCCATCGCGCAGCGGAACGCGAGGTGCCCCCCGAGGCACACGCCGAGCGCCCCGACGCTGCCCGTGCATCCCGCGGCCGTCTGTAGCCACGTCACGACGGCACGCGCGTCGTCGTCGAACGCCTCGATGGGCCGCGTGACCTTGTGTTGATTTCCGCGCGCTGCGCCCTCGATGTCGTACGCGAGCACCGTGCCGGCCGGCTCGAGGTCGTGGAACACCTCGGGGACCGCGACGACGTAGCCGTGTCCGGCGACGAGCCGCGCGGTGCGCTCGATGGGCCCCGTCTGCTGGAAGATCTCCGAAAAGAAGACGACGCCCGGCCAGGGACCGGGCTCGACGGGCCGGTACACGTACGTCCGCATCGCTCCCGTGGGCGTCACGACGTCGACGGTCTCTGACCGGATGATCATTGCGGCGCTACCTGCCGCTTGCGACGTCGGTGACGTCGGCGCCGAGCGCGCTCACAGGTACGGAGCCGCGGACCGTCGCGTCGTTGTCGACGGCGACGAGGACGTCGGCACGATCGCCCTTGTCGTCGAGCACGCGCGCATACCCGTCTGCGTGCAGCACGGCGATGCGCTGCGTGCCGACCCGCACCTCCGCCCCGCTCGCGAGGTGAACGAGGCGCTGCGCCTTGCCCGTCCAGCCCAGGCCGATCGCATCGGGCACGGTCGCGTGGTTCCCGTACCCGAAACCGCCGGCGCCGTCCTCGTAACTGGTGTTCGCGACCCAGCCGTCGAGCGTCGGGCCCGGTCCGACGAGCACGCGCGAGAAGCCGCGCTTCTTCTCGAGCAGGTGCAACACGAAGCCGAACTCGTCGGCGGGCAGCGTGTACAGCGTGCGGCCGCCGGGCCTATCGAGGAGGGCGATGCGCCGCTTCGGCACCGTCGAGACGGCCTCGCCGGTCTCGACGTGCTGCGTGTCGCGTGTGCAGAGCGAGTCCGCGGGGAGCGTGCCGTCGTACGTCATCGGCGCAGCGCCGTGATGGGGCGTGACGACGGCGCGTACGGGGATCTTGCCGTCGGTGATGCCGCCGCGCAGCGTGACGACATCCCCGACGTCGAGGTGTACAGGCTGCGCTGGGAGCGCACCCGCTTTGCAAACGAGCGCGCCGAGCTGGTCGGAGTTGACCTCGTCCCACAGCTCGAGCGGGCCGACGACGTGGATCTTCGCGTGCTTTGCGTCCCTCGAGACGAGCTCGACGTGGACATACGCGGCGAGCTGCGTGCCGTGCCCGTCCGCGAACTGCGTCGCGCTCGCGGTGACGAGCCACGGCGGCCACGCGTCCGCATGTGCGACGCCGACCAGCAGAAAGAAGACCACCAGGCTCCGCATGCCGGAAATAGACACGGCGGTGTCGCGAGCGTCAACCGACGCGCGCAGCACCGCCGCGGGAGAGCTACGAAGGCGCTAGCCCTGGTACTTGCGGACGTCCTTGTCGACGCCCGTGAAGGCGACCGTCTTGAAGTTGCCGGCCTCGACCGGGCGGCGATCGACCTCGCCGTCGGCCTTGCGGATCGCCTCGTACTCGGCGAACGAGTACTTGCGACGGTTGGCGAGCGGCCCCGCGATGTCGAGCTGCTTCGCGAATGCGCCCGCGCCCTCGACGATGGTGCCGGCGAAGTACTCGGCGGCGCAGCCCGAGCCGTAGCTGAAGAACGAGATGCGCTTGCCCTCGAGCTTGTCCGCCTCGGCGTTCACGAGCGATGCGAACGCGAGGTACAGCGACGCCGTGTAGACGTTGCCGACCTGGCTCGGCAGCTCGAGCGACGTGGCGACCTCGGTCGCATACGTCTCGTCGGCCTCTGCTTCCGTCTTGCCCTCGAGCGACATCACCTGACGGTGGGCCTTCTTCGCCATCTTTCCGTAAGGCACGTGGTAGAGGCGGCGCGCGATCGGCGCGGTGTTAGCGGCGTTGACCGTCTTCCACTCGCCGTATGCGCCCGTGATGGCGTCGAGGTAGCACTGGACCGAGAGCTGCCCGTCGACGATCGCGTCCTTCGAGTAGAGCGGTCGCCAGAAGTCGTCGACCTCCTTCGTGTACGAGCCCGACGCGCCGACCTCGAGCGCGCAGAGGCGCGGGTTCTCGCTGATGATCATGGCGACGGCACCTGCGCCCTGCGTGGGCTCACCGGCCGAGGCGAGTGTGTAGCGCGCAATGTCGGAGCACACCACGAGCGCCTTCCTGCCGCGGGCCGAGCCCGACGCGATCCAGTCGAGCGCATTCATGAGACCCGCGGTGCCTCCGAAGCAGGCGTGCTTGGTCTCGAAGGAACGGCAGCTCTGAGACAGTCCGGCGAGACGGTGCACCCAGGCGGCGATCGGCTTCGAGTGGTCGACGCCCGTCTCGGAGCCGACGATGCAGAGGCCGATGGTGGCGGGATCGACGCCGGACTGCTTGAGCACGCGGCGCGCGGCGCTGGTCGCGAGCGCGACCGGGTCCTCGTGCGCACGAGCGACCGACATCAGCCGCACACCGAGGCCGTCGACATACTTTCCGGGCGCAACGCCGCGGACCTGCGCGAGCTCTGCCAGCTCGAGGTAACCCTCGGGGACGGAAAGTGCGATGGCATCGATACCGATCGTGCGGGTCGTCATGAGAAAAATCCTCTCGGGGTGGCTGCTCTCCCCACGTCGCAAGCTCGGTGCCACGGTCACGCGCCAAGGATTTCGATCAATTGGGGGCGCCCCTCTGCGTGGCCGAGCGAAGTCGCACGGAGCGGCCGAGCGATATCGCTAGCGCACACGCTTGTCTGCAAACGACCGTGCGCAGGCAGCGGTGGTCGATCTCGTAACCACATGAAATGACGACGGTCGAACTTGGTCAGCCCTGTGCAGCGACCCTGTGCCATGAACCTTTTCCGTGTCGTACCCCTGGCTGTCCTCCTCGCCGGTTGCGCCCCGCAGCTCGCGTCCTCCGGGACCGGCGAAGAAGGCGGCATCTCCTCCACGGACTCCGCGCTGCGGGGCTGCCATGCCACGGCATCGAGCTCCATCCCGGCGAGCGAGAGCTACTACCTCACGACCTTCGGCGGCCCCGGCGAGTCGGGCACCATGTCGTGCGGCCAGTCCACGCGGAACGGGAGCTGGTACTACATCGCATCGCGCCAGCGCTACGGCTGCGGCGCGCACGTCCGCCTGACCACGGCGACCAAGTGCGTGGTCGCCGAGGCCGACGACTACGGTCCCGACGTCTGCGTGGAGACGGCCGCAGGCGGCCCCATCATCGACGCCTCGCCGAAGGTTGCGAAGGCGCTCTTCGGTGTCGCGGGTGCGGGGTGGAGCGAGCACCGTGCCGTCAAGGCCCAGATCGTCGCCGATTCCACGCCGCTCGGCCCGTGCACGCTGACCGCCAACGACACGAGCAGCTCGAGCACCTCTGGTGGCTCGACGGACAGCACGGGCTCGTCCGTGACGTGCAGCTCGTCCACACTCGGTACGGATGTCTCGGTGCAAGCGTGCGTGCAGTCACGCTCCGACAGCCAGTGGTACCAGTGCACGGCATCGGGTTGGGTCTCGACCTCCTCGAGCGGCAATGGTCCGCTCGGCGCGTGCACCACGAAGTATCCGCTGTAGTCTCCGGCCGCCATGCGCGGCCTCGCCTTCGCAGTACGTCCCGACCGCTGTCACCGCTGCGTGATGATGTTGCACTCGTGCATCTGTGCTGCGGTCCCGACGGTGCAGACCCGCACGCGCGTCGTCATCGTGCGCCACGCCCGCGAGCTCGTGAAGCCGAGCGGCACCGCCCGCATCGCCGCCCTCGCGCTCCCCAACGCCGAGATCATCGACTACCGCGACGAGCAGGGGGACACGCCTGGCTGGGTGACGAGCCTGCATCCTCGCCCCGAGGAGGTGCTGTCGCCCGATGCGGTGGCGGCTCGGTTGCGCGCGATGAATGCGCCACACCTCCTGTTCCCCACGGGTCGCACGTCCACGAGTGCGCCGCCCACGCTCGTCGTCCTCGACGGCACCTGGCGACAGGCACGCCAGATGTTCCGACGCATCCCAGGAGTGCCGGCGCTGCCGACGGTCAGCCTGGACGTTTCCGCGGCGACCACCGTGCGCTTGCGCAATGCGTTCCGGGC
Organism: Myxococcales bacterium; assembly: GCA_043729375.1. Lineage (GTDB taxonomy): Bacteria > Myxococcota_A > Polyangia > Palsa-1104 > Palsa-1104 > JBDTCO01. Next base: position 5,661 of record JAYTLP010000522.1, on the reverse strand, counting down.
AGAGGAGCGCTCGACGCTGGAGGCCATCGCCGACGCGATCGCCGCGCTCGAGGGCGAGGACGTCGCCGCCCCGCTGCGCGCGCTGCACGACCGCTTCGTGCGCGATAGCCTGCGCTCGCGCGGACGCATGCGCCCCCTCGGCGGGTGATCAGAAGCCAGCGACCGCGTGCGGCACGTACGGGGCCCCCAGCGCGCGGAGCTCCTCGGGCGCGAGCGTGACGGCCAGCGAGGCAATCGCGTCGTCGAGGTGCGAGAGCTTCGTCGCGCCGACGATCGGCGCCGTGATTCCCGGCTGCTGCCGCACCCACGCCAGCGCAACCTGCGCCATCGACACGCCGCGGGCCGCTGCCACCTTCTCGACGGCAACGATGATCTCCCGATCGCTCTCCTCCGTTGCTGCATAGAGCTTCTTCGCAAAGGCGTCGGTGGTGTCGCGCTTCGTGTGCGCCTTTCCAGACGGGCGCGCGAGGCGGCCTCGCGCGAGCGGGCTCCACGGCAGCACGCCCACCCTCTCCTCGCGGCACAAGCGCAGCATCTCGCGCTCCTCCTCGCGGTAGAGGAGGTTGTAATGCGGCTGCATCGTGACGAAGGGGGCCCAGCGGTTGCGCGACTGGAGCGCGAGCGCGCGCCCGAGCTCGTACGCCCACATGGACGACGCGCCGAGGTAGCGCACCTTGCCCGCGCGCACGAGGCCATCGAGCGCCTCGAGCGTTTCCTCGAGGGGCGTCTCGTGGTCGTAGCGGTGAATCTGGTAGAGGTCGATGTAGTCCATGCCGAGACGACGCAAGCTCTCCTCGCACTCGAAGACGACGGCCTTCTTCGATAGGCCCTGCGCGTTGGGCGTCTTGCGGAGCGGGTTGTGGAGCTTGCTCGCGATGACGAGGTCCTCGCGCTTGCACCCGAGCTCGCGCAGCGCGCGCCCGAGGAACTCCTCGCTGGTGCCGAGCGAATAGATGTTGGCCGTATCGAAGAAGTTGATGCCCGCCTCGATGGCGCGCGCGTAGAACGGTCGGCTCGCCTTCTCGTCGAGGACCCACGCGTGCGTCCCGGTGCGAACGTCACCGTACGTCATGCAGCCGAGACAGAGCTGCGACACCTTGGTACCCGTGTTGCCGAGCCGGATGTAGTTCATGTTGCCCCCGCGCTCGAGCATGGTCGCTCGACGCCTCGCTTGACAATCGAGTGACGCATGACTAGACACCTTGCGATGCAAGACAACGTGCAAGCGGAGGTGTCGGCCTGGCGCTCGCAGCTGCGCAAGGGAAGCCTCGAGCTCGCGGTGCTCGTGCTGCTCAAGAAGGAGCGCCGCTACGGGCTGGAGCTCGTCGAGCTGCTCAACAAGGCCAACCTCGGCATCAGCGAGGGCACCATCTATCCCCTGCTGTCGCGCCTGCGCGCCGAGAAGAAGGTGACGACCGAATGGGTCGACGACGGCGTGGGGCACGCCCACAAGTACTACCAGCTGACCTCGCAGGGGCGAGTTGCGTGCAGCGCCATGGTCACCGCGTGGCGCGACTACACGCGCGCCTTCGGTCGCCTGATCGGAGAGGGAACATGAGCACGCCCGATATCCAGCAATACCTGAGACGGCTGCGCGCCGGCCTCGGTTCTTTACCTGCCGACGAGCGCGACGAGATCGTCGCCGAGCTGCGCTCCCACATCGAAGAGCGCGTCGCGCAGGGTCAGCGCTCGGTGCTCGACGACCTGGGCTCGCCGGAGGACTACGCTACGAGCTTCGTCGCGGAGCACGCGCTCAGCGGCGCGCTGGCTCGAGGTACGTCGTTCGCGCTCGGGCGCGCGCTCCTCACCGGCCTGCGCGAGAGCTTCTTCGGGATGCTCGTCGTGCCTCTGCTCGCCCTGCAGCTGGCCGCCGCGACGCTCGTGGTCGTCGGTGCGTTGAAGCCGATCCTTCCGTCACGCATCGGCGTCTTCCTCGACGCGCTCGATCACGTCCACGCGATCGGCCTCCTCGTAGGGGACCTCGGCGGCCTGCACGAGGTGCTCGGAGGCTGGGCCATCCTGGCCTTCATCGGCCCCGGAGTCCTTCTGCTGTGGGCCGGCAACCGGGCACTGCGAGCGCTCGCCCGCGCCCGCCTCATTCTGGCACGACGACAAGCGCGTTAGTTTTTCTCCATGACCGTGCAATGCAAGATCTCGGAGTATCCATGAGCAACAGGGATCTGTACCGCTTCCTCGCCCTCACATTCGGCCTCGGCGCGCTGGTACAAGCCGTCGCCATCCGGAGCGGCGTCCATGCCGGCGGCCACGGGTGGCTCGCCCTCGCGATGTGGACGCCGGCGATCGCCGCGCTCTCGTTCGGCCCCACCCGTCGCTACGTCGTCCCCGCGCTCCGCAGGAAAGGCTGGCGCACACTCGGCTACGCCTTCGTCGCCGGCACATCCGTCTCGGCCCTGCAGATGATATCGCTCTGGCTCACGCACACCGGCCACTGGAACGATGCGCTCTTTGCGCTGACGCCCGACCACTCGCGCATCGCCGGCGCCCACGGTGTCGGCCTGATCCTCGGCGTGGGCGAGCAGGGCTTCGGCTACTTCGCGCTGAACCTTCTCCTGTCGATCTCGACAGGCTCGGTGCTCTCGATGTTCATCGGCGGGATCGGCGAGGAGATCGGCTGGCGGGGGATCCTCCAGCCCGAGCTCGCCCGGCGCTTCGGACCGCTCCGCGGCACCGTCGTCGTAGGGCTCGTCTGGGCCTACTGGCACGTGCCGGTGAACCTCGCGGGCTACAACGATGCGGCGCACCCCGTGCTTGCGACGTTCGTGCTCTTCCCCGCCTTCGTCGTCTCGTTCTCGTTCGTGCTCGCCTGGCTCACGCAGCGCAGCCGCAGCGCGTGGCCCGCAGCGCTCGCCCACGGCGCGAACAACACGCTCAACGCCGGGCTGCTGGTGGTCGCCTCGTCGTGGACCGCCGACCAGACGACCGGGCTCGCGGCGGCCCTCCTCGTCGGGAGCTTCTTCGGCTGGCGGCTGTCGCGCGACCGCAAAGATGCCAGATCGATGGAGCTGTCGGGTGCCGTGCCAGCGTGAGGGTCAGAGCTCGCGGCGCAGGTACGGGGCCGTGCGACTCCTCTGCGCCCGGGCGACCACGTCGGGGCTGCCCTCCGCCACCACGCACCCACCCTCGTCGCCTGCGCCCGGACCCATGTCGATGACCCAGTCGCTCTGCGCAGCCACCTGCATGTCGTGTTCGACGACCACGACCGTGTTGCCCGCATCGACGAGACCGCGCAGCTGACCCACGAGCCGCTCCACGTCGCTCGGGTGTAGCCCTGTCGTCGGCTCGTCGAGGACATACAGCGTGTCTCCGTGCTGTGTGCGCTGAAGCTCGGTTGCGAGCTTGATGCGCTGCGCTTCGCCACCCGACAGCTCGGTCGCAGGCTGGCCGAGTCGCAGGTAGCCGAGACCTACCTCTCGCAGCACGGCGAGCGCGCGCTCGAGTGCCGGCACCTCGTTGAAAAAAGCGTGCGCGTCATCGACGGTGAAGGCGAGCACATCGGCGACGTTACTGCCCTCGTAGCTCACCTCGAGCGTCTGGTCGTTGTAGCGGGCACCGTGGCAGGCCGGGCACGGCGTGTAGACGCTCGCGAGGAAGAGGAGCTCGACCATCACCTGGCCCTCCCCCTCGCATGTCTCGCACTGGCCCGCCTTCACGTTGAACGAGAACCGGCCTGCGTCGTACCTGCGCGAGCGTGCAAGCTTCGTCGCCGCGAACAGCTTCCGCACGTGATCGAAGAGCCCGGTATAGGTGGCGAGGTTGGACCGCGGTGTGCGACCGATGGGCCGCTGGTCCACCCGCACGAGACGCCGGATGCCTACCAGGTCGCCCGCGATGTGGCCCGCGCGGGTGACCACCGCGCTGTGCTCGAGCGCCTCGTCGGCGGGATCCTCCTCGCTCATTTTTCGGCCGAGGCGTTCCGCGACGAGCTCGACGAGGATCTGACCCACGAGCGTCGACTTGCCCGAGCCGGACACGCCCGTCACCGTGGTGAAGAGGCCGCACGGGATCTTCACATCGAGGTCGTCGAGGTTGTTGCGCGACAGCTTTTCGAGCGCGAGCCAGCCACGCGGCGCACGGACCACGCGCTTCCCAGCGGGCGCCGCGTCGAACAGGTACCGGCGGGTCTGCGATGCGTCGACCTCGCGCAGCCCGTCGAGCGGGCCGCTGTACACGATGCGCCCTCCGTGTTGCCCCGCCCCCGGCCCCACGTCGACGATCCAGTCCGCATGGCGGATCACATCGAGCTCGTGCTCGACCACGAACAGCGAGTTGCCCGCGGCCTTCAGGCCGTCGAGCGCACCGAGGAGCGCCTCCGTGTCGGCCGGGTGCAGCCCAGCCGACGGCTCGTCGAGCACGTACACCACGCCGAAGAGGTTGGAGCGCACCTGCGTCGCGAGGCGAAGCCGCTGCAGCTCCCCCGGGGACAGCGTCGGAGCGTTGCGATCGAGCGAGAGGTAACCGAGCCCCAGCTGCAAGACGATCTGCAGTCTAGACACGAGGTCGGCGGCGATGCGCCTCGTGACCTCGACCTTCTCGGGATGCTTCCTCGCGAGGCGCGCGAGCACGGGGGCGCTCCCATCGGCGAACGCGCGCATGATCGTCGCGACCTGCTTCATCGGTAGCGCATTCAGCTCGGCGATATCGAGGCCGGCGAACGTGACCTCGAGCGCTTCCTTGCGGAGGCGCTTGCCGCAACATGCGGGGCAGTCGGCACCGAGCAAGTACTTCGCGACGCGCTTCTTCATCATCGCGCTCGAAGTCGTCGCGAACGTCTGCATCACGTAGCGCTTCGCGCTCGAGAACGTACCGAGGTAGCTCGGCTCTTCCTTGCGCTTGAGCGCGCGCTTCGTCTCCGCGGCTGTGAACCCCGCGTACACGGGCACCCGCGGCTGCTCGTCGGTGAAGAGGATCCAGTCGCGATCTTTCTGCGGCAGCGCGCGCCAGGGTGTATCGACGTCGTGGCCCAGCGTGACGAGAATGTCGCGCAGGTTCTGGCCATGCCACGCGGGTGGCCACGCAGCTACTGCACGCTGGCGGATGGTCAGCGACGAGTCCGGCACCATGGATGCCTCGGTGGCCTCGTACACGCGGCCGAGTCCGGAGCAGCGTGGGCAGGCGCCCGCCGGCGTGTTCGGCGAAAACGACTCGGCCTCGAGACGGGGTCGCTCGGCGGGGTACGTGCCTGCGCGCGAGTACAGCATGCGCAAGAGGTTCGACAGCGTGGTGATGCTCCCGACCGACGAGCGGGACGTCGGGGTGCCGCGTTGCTGCTGTAGTGCCACGGCCGGGGGCAGTCCCGCGATGTCGTCCACGTCGGGCACCGGCATCTGGTCGAAGAGGCGCCGCGCGTACGGCGACACCGACTCGAGGTATCGGCGCTGCGCCTCGGCATACAGCGTCCCGAACGCGAGGCTCGACTTGCCCGAGCCCGAGACACCCGTGAAGACGACGAGAGCGTCACGCGGGATCTCGACGGACACGTCCCTGAGGTTGTGCTCGCGCGCTCCGTGCACCGACACGAAGCCTGCGTGCTTCGACGCGCTCTTCACCCGGTTTGGATGCAGCGGCGCCACCGAAAGCGTCGGCTGCACCTCCGGACGTAGCAGTGGTGCGTCGCGTGTCGTTCGCTCTCTACGTCACGTT
>JAYTLP010000521.1:0-3882 GCA_043729375.1 Myxococcales bacterium | reverse complement strand
CCACTCATCACGCGCACGACGCCGTCCACATCGCAGACGCGACTGCGCACGTGATGCTCTACCTCCTCGTCGGCCTCATCGTCGCGGTGATGTACTCGTTCGAGCGCTCCGAGCTCCTCCACTGGCGTGACGGGCTGGAGAAGCAGGGCATCGCCGATACGCTCGCGCGCTGGTGCGGCTACGTGGCGGACGCCATCGTAGCGATGGCGCGCGTGCAGCTCGTCGTTGCCGTCGTGAATGCGCTCGTCACGCTTCCCATCCTGCTCTTGCTCGGCCTCAAGCACGTGGCGATGCTGTCGCTGCTCATCGTCGTGTCGGGCCTCATCCCCGTCGTCGGCAACCTCGTCGCAGGAGTCGTGTTGTGCCTCGTGGCCTACGAATCCCGCGGTGCGTGGGCCGTCGGGGTGTTCGTCGCCTCCACCTTCGTGCTGCACAAGGTCGAGAGCTACTACATCAACCCCCGGCTCGCAGCCGAGCACGTGCACCTGCCAGCCCTGCTGCTCGTCGGAAGCCTCATCATGTGCGAGCACGTCTTCGGACTCGCAGGGCTCTTCCTCTCGTTCCCGGCGCTCTACGTGGGGTCGCGCCTCCGCAACGAGTGGCTTGCCGAGGTCGAGCATGAAAGCAACCGTGCGGGTGGCTTCGCAGGCGGACCGTGACTATATTGCCGCGCATGAGCGATCCAATTCAGGCCCGTATCGAAGGCCTCGTAAAAGAGAACAAGGTTCTCCTCTTCATGAAGGGGACGCCGCAGTTTCCGCAGTGTGGCTTCTCGGCCACCTGCATCGGCATCCTCGATGGCATCGGCGCCAGGTACAACACCGTCAATGTGCTCGCCGATCCCGCCATCCGCGACGGTGTGAAGACCTTCTCCAGCTGGCCCACCATTCCGCAGCTCTACGTCGAGGGCGAGTTCCTCGGCGGTTGCGACATCATGAAGCAGCTACACGCGTCCGGTGAGCTCGCTCAGACGCTCGCGTCCTACATCACCCCCGTTGCTGCACCGATGGTCACCGTCACGCCTGCTGCTGCCGAGACGCTCGCCGCCGCAATCAACGACGCGGGTCCTGGTCAGGTGCTGCACCTGTCGTGCACCACCTCGTTCCAGTACGACCTCTCCATCGGAGATCCGCGACCCGCGGCCTTCTCGTGCGAGTCGAACGGCGTCACCGTTCACGTCGATCGCGGCTCGGCTCAACGCCTCGATGGCGCGACCATCGATTTCGTCAACGACGCCCGCGGCGGCGGGTTCCAGATCAACAGCCCGAAGGAGCCACCGAAGGTGCGCGCGATGTCGGTCACCGAGCTCGCCGAGAAGCTCGAGCGCGGTGAGCCGCTGCAGCTCTGGGACGTGCGCCCCACCACCGAGCGGGACGTTGCCAAGATCGACGCCGCGCGCCAGCTGGACGAGCAAGCGTGGAAGATCGTCGAGGCGCTGCCGAAGGACACCATGCTGGTGCTGCACTGCCACCACGGCGGTCGCAGCCAGCGCGCCGCCGAGCAGCTCGTGAAGAGCGGCTTTTCGAAGGTCTACAACCTCACGGGCGGCATCGACGCCTGGTCGACCCAGGTCGACACCAAGGTCCCGAAGTACTAGAGAGCACAAACACGTTCATGAGCCATCACGACACCACCTTCGTCGGCGACCCCAACGCCGCCATCAAGTCCTCGGTCGAGAAGGCGATCCCGGGCGCCCGCTGCGACTCCACGGGTGGGGGCGGACACTTCAGCATCGTCGTCACGTCCGATGCCTTCGAGGGCAAGAAGCTCCTCGAGAAGCAGCGCATGGTGCTCACCGCCATCGCGCACCTCATGAAGGGCGACGGCGCACCCGTCCACGCCGTCGACTCGCTCGTCACCAACAGCAGGTAGGTCGTGCCGCGGTTCGTGATGATGGCCGAAACGCACGGCCACGAGCACGATTTTTCGTTCCAGGGCGCGGCGCCCGCGCGCTCTTCGACAACCGCTTCCACTTTCTTGAGGACGAGCTCGGCGCCGTCGCTGGCCTGCGGTTCCGGGGCACGCCGTGGGTGCCGGCGTTTCGCGAATGGGCCCACAACCTTGGGCGCGGCGCCGAGATCGACGCCAGTTGGCAGCTCATCCCGCCCGGCCTCGACGTGCTCGTGAAGCACGGACCGCCTCGCGGCTACGGCGATCGCATCCACGACGGCTCGCGCGCGGGCTGCGACGACCTCCTCCGGCGGCTGCTCGAAGGCAGCCGCGCCTCCACGTGTTCGGACACATCCATGGAGGATCCCGGCGCGTGGACGCGGGGAGCCACGACGCTGGTGAATGTCACGACGGCGATCGGGCGAAGTCCATGCACCGTCCTCGACCTCTGATCACATCGTCAGCACGATCTTGCCGAACGTGTCGTTCGCCTCGAGGCGGGCGTGTGCCTTGCCCGCCTCGGCGAGCGGAAGCACCTCGTCGATGACGGCGCGTACCACGCCGCGGGCGATGAGGGGCACGACCTCGCGCTCGAAGGTGCGGTGCAGCGCGATCTTCTCCTCCAGCGGCCTGGCGCGGATGACGGTGCCGATGATCGTGGCGCGCTTGTGGAGCAGCAGTCCGAGCTCGAGGTTTGCCTTGGCGCCGGCGGTGAGGCCCACCACGACGAGGCGACCGCCGATCGCGATGCAGCGCAGATCCTCCTCCACGTACGCGCCACCGACGAGGTCCAGGATCACCGCGACGCCATCGGGGGCGAGCGCCTTGACGGCGTCGGCGAACGTGCCACCGCTCGCGACCACGCCGTGCACGAGGCCGAGCTTCGCCGCGCGCTCGATCTTGTCCGCCGTTCGCGCCGTGCCGATGGTCGTGGCGCCGAGCGCACGCGCGAGCTGGATCGCCGCGGTACCGACACCGCTCCCGGCTGCATGGACGAGCACCGTCTCGCCCCCCCGAAGCTGGCCCTGCGTGACCATCGCGTCGTACGCGGTGATGCACGCCTCGGGCATCGCGGCTGCTTCCTCCCAGGACAGGTGCGTCGGGATCCGGGCAAGCGCGCGCGCGTGCGTGACCAGCTGCTCCGCGTAGGCGCCACCGCCGACGAGGCCGAACACGCGATCGCCGACCGCGAGGCTGTTGACATCGGCGCCGAGCGCGTCGACCTCGCCCGCGTACTCGAGTCCGGGGATCTCCTGCGGCGCATCCGGCGGTGCTGCGTACTGGCCCTTGCGCTGCAAGAGGTCGGCGCGGTTCACCGCGGTGGCATGCACGCGCACGCGAACCTCGCCGCGCGCGGGCACGGGCGAGTCCCGCTCGACGAGGTGGAGGACGTCGACACCGCCGGGCTTCGTGATCACGACTGCGCGCATGGTGTTATTTCTCCTCGTGGGCGTACGGGCTCTCGATGCAGATGTACTGCGTGGATAGATACTCCGCGAGCCCGTGGGCGCCCCCTTCGCGGCCGAGGCCCGACTGCTTGACGCCTCCGAACGGCGCGGCTGCGTTCGACACGAGGCCCGTGTTGAGCCCGAGCATGCCGCTGTCGATGCGCTCGCCCATGCGCAGACCGCGCGCGAGATCGCGCGTATACACGTAGGCCGCGAGCCCGAACTCGGTGTCGTTGGCCAGCGCCACTGCCTCGGCCTCCGTGCGGAACGTCGTGATGGGTGCGACGGGGCCGAATACCTCCTCGCGAAGCAGCGCCGATCCAGGCTGGACGTCGACGAGGACAGTGGGCTGATAGAACCATCCCGGTCCGTCGACGATTTCGCCACCGGTGAGCACGCGAGCGCCACGATCAACCGCGTCTTTCACGAGCCGCACCACCTTGTCGCGGGCCTTCTCCTCGATGAGCGGACCGAGCTGCGTTGCGGCATCCATGCCGCGCCCCACGACGAGCGCGCGCATCTTCTCCACGAGCTTGCCGGCGAA
>JAYTLP010000520.1:0-1108 GCA_043729375.1 Myxococcales bacterium | reverse complement strand
GTCGAACAGGTGTTTTTTTACGTCGTTCAGGATCACGTTTGTCTGCGCGAGCAGGCTGTTCGTTTGTTGTTGCGGATCAGCGCCCGGCGGCCGGCGGTTCAGGAGTCCCACCAGCTGGCGATTGGCGCCCGAACCGTTCGCGTCGATCGCGTCATTGATCACGTTCGCCCGGGCTTCGGGTTGCTGCCCTTCGGCCAGTTTTTTTTGTTCGTTCTCGAGGTAGGTCTTCGCCTGGTCAGGCGTCAACAGACCGGCGTCCACAGCCGAACGAACTTCGCGAGCCTTCGAAGCGAATTCGCCGACAGACTTCTGAAGCGGCGTCACGAACGACTCGAGTACCTGGTTTCGCGTGCCTATGAGATCATCACGTTCAGACTTCCGGCGGGCGTCCTGATCGGTTTGAACCTGCGCCGCATCATCGCGGGCCGTCGTCAGTCGGTCGCGTTCTTTCTGCGCCGCGCGTAGCTGTTCGATTTTTGCCGGGTCGACGCCGGCGGCCGCCATTTGTTCAAACTGCATTTCCGTTTCTGTGATCTCGCCGCGAAGAATTCGAAGTTCAGACGTGACCGAACTGAACGCCGAACTCCACCCGGTTTCGTCCAGCAGTTTCCGAAGCTTCAGGTCCCCCAGCTGCGACCACGTGATGCCGGTTTGTTGCCCGGCTGCGGTGGCGGCTTCCCAGTCGGTGGTCATCTTCGCAAGTTCGTTCCGAAGCTGTTCGTTCTTCGGGATCAGTCGTTCGCTGTATTCATCCGACAGCGACTTCATTTCCGACGCGTACGATTTGACCGCCGGCGTCGAAGCCGCGAACGCTTGCGCCGCCGCCGAAGCCGACGACGCGGCCGAATCGTGAAACGCGCCGCCGTAGACAGCCCGGCGTTCTTCGTCGGAAAGCTTTCGACCATGCGCGGCCGCCGTCGCCTGCGCTTGCGACACGGCCGCAAGAGCCGCCTTCCTGCGTTCGGCGTAGTCTTCGGCAGACAGTGCGGCTTGCTTCGTTCCGTCGACGGAAGCCGACGCCGCGCCGTTTTGCTTTTCAAATTCCGCGGTCAGGACCGACGTGGCGATCGCCGCCGCGCCAAGTGACACGGCGAGAATTGCCCAGCCC
>JAYTLP010000519.1:0-3550 GCA_043729375.1 Myxococcales bacterium | reverse complement strand
TGCATATGCATTGAATTACTTCCTCAAGGCGTCGCGCAGCGTCGACTCCTCGAGGGGACGATCCCACCTGTGTTCGATCTTCCCGTCGGCGCCAACGCGAACCAGCGTCGGGATGACCTCCACGGCGTACGCCGTGCCGGCCGACCCATCGTCGAGCACCACGGGCATGGTGAGCCCGAGGCGCTGGACCACGCCGCGTACCGCGCGCTCGCGTTCCGGCCCTGGCTCGTCGACATTGACGAGGAAGATCGGCGGCGCGTCGTCACTGCGCTGCTTCTGCAGCCGCTCGAGCACGGGAAGCTCGGCGAGGCACGGGCCGCACCAGGTCGCCCAGAACGACAGGATCACAGGCGTTCCCCTCAGGGAGACGAGCTTCAGGCGAGCGCCCGGCTGTAATAGCGGGAGGTCGATGTTTGGTGCCATCGCACCACGCGACACGGGGGGCTGGTCACCGGACGCCGCGACGAGGGCGTGATCGAAGAGGAACAAGCCCGTTGCTGCAATGAGCAGGACCAGCACGCCGCCCGCTACGAACGCGCGCGGAGCAGGCGCGCGGGACGGCTCGCGCTCGAGCGCCTCGTGAAGAACGAAGCCGAACACGACGAGCGCGACGGCGAACGGTAGCGACTGGACGAGAGTTCGCAGCAGCGATGGCACCAGCAGCTCGACGAGGGGCGCCACCAGCAAGCTCACGAGCACGAGCGAGGCGATGACCCTGGCACCCAGCTCGACTGCGGCGCGCCTCGGTTCGCGCAAGGTGAAGAGCAGAAACGCCAGCGACGCCAACGCCCACCCACCCACCAGCGGCACGACGGGCCGGACGACGCTGGCGAGAGCGTGCAGCGCCGTGCTGGTCAGACCCGCTGCGAGCGCCGACGCTGCTCGCACCACGAAGAGTGAGCCGTCGAGCACGAGCGCCACGAGAGCGAGGAGGATCAGGTCGTCGCCGGCCTTGCCGTCCTGCGCCTCGAGATCACGACGCGCCAGCCGTCGAGGTGAGGTGAGGAGCGCACCGAGCCGGGCGATGCGGCCTTCAAGAGCCACGAGACTGCACGATCTCCTTCGCCTGCTTGGTGATGACGCTGGGGATGCCCTTCGAGCGCATGAGGATCTTCAGGTCGCGGATGTTGAGGGTCGGCAGCATGCGGAGCGCAGAGGGAAGCGGGGTCTTGGGGTTGTTGCAGAGCGCCAGGCGGATGCCGGGCAGCCGCACCCACGAGCGCTGGTTGCTGATGAAGGAGATGATGTTCGCGTCGAGCGCGCGGTTGTTCGCGTACCTCAGGGCCTCCGCATCGGATACCCCGGGCGACTTGATGCATGCCATCGCCACCTGCTTGTTCTTGTCGCGTACGAGCACACCGCGCGCGAAGGAGTTGCCGAGCGTCGCAATGCGGATCTTCGCTGCCGGCGACAGCTTCTCGAGGCGCTTCTCCTTCTCCTTCTGCTCGGGCGGGGTCTCGCCCCCCTCGGACGGCTCTAGAAGCGCCTCGACCTCGACTGCTTCCAGAGCCGCCTCGTCGAGGGGAGCTGCAACCTGGGGCTCATCGTCGACCGCAGCGATGCTTGCGGCTTCCGCGAACTCCGCGTCGAGCTGCGCGGCGTCCGGCGTGGCACCGTCCTGGACCACGGAGCGAGTGATCTCGTCGAAGGTGGGGATCTCGTCCACCCGGACGCCGTTGCGAGCGGCCAGCTCGACGATGCGCTGTGCGGTGGACATGCGCGTGCGCGGGTTGAGGTAGAGCGCCGCGATGATGCCCGGCGTGCGCAGGAGGCGCTCCTCGTTCTTGGCGATGGTCTCGAGGCCGGCTTCATCGAGCACGGTCGCGAGGTAGCGCAGCGTCTCGTCGTGCGCCGCGCGGTTCAGCAGCACCAGGTGCACGAGCCCTTCGCGCTTTGCGACACGCCGGGCGAAGAAGTCGAGCACGCGCGCGTCGAGCGGCGCCGCGAGCGCGCTCTGCAGGATCGCGTCGGGCAGCTCGACCGACGACCTGGTGGCGGCCTCACGCACCGGATCTTCCAGCGAGAAGCCGAGCTGGTAGATTGCGGTGACGAGGTCGGCAGGCGGCAGCGGCGCCATGCCGCGGGCCGCCATGAGCTTCACGACGGATGGGGCATCTGCACCAGCGGCGCGCTCGACGGCAGGCGTGAGCTGTTCCAGGGGCGTGAGCTCGAGCGTCATCCGTTTCCTCTGTTGCGCGAGTACAGGATCTTGAGTCCTTCGAGCGTGAGCATCTCGTCGGCTTCCTCGATCGTCCGGCTGTCCCTGGCGATGAGCGGCGCGAGGCCGCCGGTGGCGATCACGCGGCACGGTCCGTCCGCATGCTTCAGCATCCGTGAGGTGATCTCGTCGACGAGTCCGACATAGCCGTAGTAAAGCCCCGCCTGCATCGACGCCACCGTGTTTCGCCCGACGACCGACGCGGGCCTCGCGATCTCCACACGCGGTAGCTTGGCCGCGGCCTCGTACAACGCATCGGCGGAAGTGGTGATGCCGGGCGCGATGGCGCCGCCCACGTACTCCCCCTTCCGCGTGACGAGATCGAACGTGGTCGCCGTGCCGAAGTCGACGATGATGCAGGCCTGCTTGTAGCGCTCGTACGCGGCGACGGCGTTCACGATTCGATCGGCGCCCACCTCGCGGGGATTCTCGTAGAGGATCGGCATTCCCGTCTTGAGTCCCGGGCCGACCTGTAGCGGCGTGCAGCCGAGGTGCTGCTTGAAGAGGCCCTCGAGCGCGAAGAGCACCGGAGGGACGACGGTGGCGAGGATGCCCGCCGTGATGCCGGGCCACTCGAGCCCCGCCATGCCCATCAGCTCGCGCAGGGTGGCGGCGTACTCGTCGCTCGTCCGGCCCTTACGCGTCTCGATGCGCCAGCTCGCCCGCAACGCGGCCGCGCTGCCGTCGGGAGCAAGCTCGAAGACACCGAGGACCGTGTTGGTGTTTCCGACGTCCACGACGAGGAGCATCCGCGAATCATAGTGGATCGAGGCCCGTGTTACGATGCCGCCCGTGGCAGTCCACCCGTTCAGGAAGAGCGCACTCGTTCGTCCCCTGGCGCTGCTCGGTGGACTCGCGCTCACGGTCTTCTTCGGCGTGTACCTCGTCGACTGGGCCCTGCTGGGTCGCAGAGGCAACCCGTTCGTCGAGCTGTTCCGCTTCGACGTCGACACGATGCAGAACGCGCTCGGCAACATGGCGCAGGTCGTGGCTGCAGTGCTCGGCATCGTTATCACGGTCGTCTCGATCGTGGTGCAGCTCGCCGCCACGCGCTACACCCCGCGCATCGCCGACATGTTTTTCCGCGATCGCACCAACGTCGGTGTGATGTCTTTCTTCGTCGTCGCGTGCATCAACGCGGTGTGGGTCTCCGTCTCCGTTGGCAAGGACATGCTCCCGCGCGTATCCATCGTCTTCACGATGCTTCTCGTGACGTTCAGCCTCCTTCTGATGGTCCCGTACTTCGCGTACGTGTTCGACTTCCTCGATCCGGACCGTGTCGTCGGTCGCATCCAGGAGCAGGCAGTGGCCGCCGCCGCCCCGCACGGCGAG
>JAYTLP010000518.1:0-3467 GCA_043729375.1 Myxococcales bacterium | reverse complement strand
CCTCGTCGGAGCCCTGCGCGGGCACGGGTGCGGATGGTCTGGCGTCCGTGGCGTCTGCCGTGGTTACGATCGCCGCGTGATCAAACGCGCGAGGGAGATGGGTATGCGGAGGCCGATCGGTCGCGAGGCTCGCTCGTGAGCAAGCCTCCGGTGGAGCTCCTCGCCGCGTTTCAGGCGTCCGAGGAGGTCCAGTCGATCGCGGTGCTCATGGTGGAGGAGGGCTTTGACGCCGACGTGATGCGCGTGCTCGCGGCGTGGCAGCAGTCGCATCACGAGTGGACGCAGCCGAAGCGCGCGTGCCCGGATCACGGGCGGCCGACTGCGCGCGCCTACGCGTGGCTCGTGAGCGGCTGGGAGATCGACTCGGAGGCGATCGCTCGAGCGGCGGACGTCTCGCCCAGCGTCGCGCGGGCGAAGATCGACGTGCTCATCGGCAGCCGGCTGATCTATCCCGACGGCACGATGGCGAAGGCGGCGCAGGCGGCGCTCCGAAGCCACGTGTCCGCGCGGCTCCAGGCGGGCGGCGGTCGGAAGCGCAAGCCCGCGCCCGCCGACGCGAACTAGTGACATCATCCGGCCCGATGGCATGTCCTCACGGCAGCGGTTCGCCCACGCTCTGCTCGCAGTGCCGCGGCGCGCGCGCCCGCAACGTCCGCACGAACACGGACGGCATGATCGTGGTGGACGGCAAGGTGAAGCGGCCGTTCCAGCCTCCGTCGTGGTCGCGCAACGGACCGCCGAGCCGGCGCGGCCGGAGGCGTGGAGCTCCGGCGGGCTCGGGCTCGATGAATCCGGATGACGACGACGAGTAGATCTGCGAGAGGCTGATCAGGCGGCTTCCGGGGTGCGTGTTAGCGTTCGCTCCACCATGGCAAACCCGACGAACCCCACGACCCCGTCCACCACTTCCGAGACCGCGCCTTCGGGCTCCGATCTCCAGCGCCAGGATCGCGAGAGCGGATCTCCGGCGCTCCGCACGGCGACCGCGCACACCGATGCGGATCGCGCGCGCGAGGACCGCGAGGAGGGTCGCCGCGCGGGCGATCTGGCGCAGGGCACGCAGCGCGAGCTCGACCAGGCGCAGCGCAGCTCCCGTCCGAACCAGGGCGCGAGCGTCTCCGGCTCGGCGGCGCTCTCGGTCGGCGATAAGGTCTCGTACAACGCGAACGGGACGCAGCACCTCGCCTTCGTGACCGCCGTGCTGCCGGCCTCCGAGGGCGACGAGGGCGCGGCGTATGCGAACCTCGTCGTGTTCAACGAGGACGGCGCGACGTACGGGCAGAAGAAGGTCCGCCGCGGGACCGAGTCCGGCCAGTGGTCGCCGGCCTCCTCGGCTCGCTGATCACGGCGGCGGCGTAGTTTCCGCGCGGTGTATGGTCGGCCCCACATGGCGACCGACCACACCATCGCATTTCCCACCAGCGGCAACATCACCGGAGCCTCGCTCGACCCCGCGACGCAGATCCTCGAGGTCGCGTTCAAGGGCGGCAAGCGCTACCGCTACGCGAACGTCACGCCCGAGATGCTCGCGGAGTGGCGCGCGGCCGAGTCCGCCGGGAAGTGGTTCAACTCGCGGATCAAGGCGATGCCGGAGGCGTTTCCGGTGGTGCCGGATGGAGCCGTCGCGCTGAGCAGCTCGCCGGATCCGGTCGGCGTCGATGCGGACCCCTCGCCTGCGGTCGATCGGACCACGGAGATCTTCGCCCGTGCGCTCTGCGCTTCCGACGACGAGATGCTGGCGGGCCGCGTCGGCTACGAGGCGTACATCGCGAACAGCGGCGGGAAGACGTTCGACGGCCGCACGTGTCCGCCGTGGGCCGAGCTCGGGCCCGCGGTCCAGCTCCACTGGCGAGCGGCGGCGGTCGCGATCTCCGCGCTGGTCGGCGGCCGCTCGGGCTCGCCGGACGAGAGCGTGGTGGGGCTCGAGCGGGCCGAGAACGCTCGGCTGACGAACGTGAACGAGTCGCTCCAGCAGCGCATCAGGTCGCTGGAGAACTGCGCGGCGCGCGCGGACCAGGAGGCGGTCGATCGGGCGGCGGCGGCCCGCACGAAGATGCTCGAGCAGGAGGTCGATCTGCTCCGTACGCAGGTCGCGGCTCACGAGGCACAGGCGCTGCGCAGCCCGGCGCTCTCCGCGCCTTGGCACAAGTAGTTCAGGCCTCGCGCGGGTTCCAGTCGAGCCACGCCTGCTCGCGTGCCATCAGGTCTTCGGCCCGCGAGTTCGCCCAGCGGAGCCTCGACATCATCCGCGGGACCGTCTTCAGCCGCGTCGCCTGCTGCCGAGGGAGCACGATCCAAGCGAGCGCGAGCGCGAGGTAGGGCGCGCGGTTCACGGCTCCTCGGGCAGCGGCGGGAGCGGCTCCTCGAGGTGCGCCAGCTCCTCGCGCACGATGTGCTCGCGGACCGGATCGATGGTGCCGAGGGCGCAGAGGAGGCGGGCCCGCATGCTCCGCTCCGGGGTCGCCAGCACGAGCCCCATCAGGTCCTCAGCCGTGAAGGAGACCGTGACGCGGCCCTCTCCGGTGTGGAGCATGATCCCGCAGCGGATGCAGGGCGCGCGCATGCCGCACGCTATCAGGCCGGCAGGGTAGCCGTCGCGTCTCCCTCGAGGTCGGATCCGTCGCACGGCGACGCGGCGGCGATGGCGTCCGCGAGGCTCGACTGCGCCTCCGGCAGTTCGGCCACGTCCTCATCGCACACCCGCGAGGCCGGATCGCGCCGGAGATAGCGGCAGCAGTCGTCGCAGGCCTCGATCTGCGTCCCGTACAGGTCCGACTCGGCGACTACCCATCCGCGGCATCCCTCTGAGCAGCGCTCCTCCGGAGGGATGCTCCCCAGCAGCCGGCGGGTGTCCTCGGGAGAGCGGGGAAGGGAGGGAGCGGCGGCGGCGTGCGTCATCGGGGCTCCGGACCATGCCGCAGCAGCGAGCCGTCGCGCGAGTACTCTCTGCGACGGGTAGCCTCGCTCGCCCACCGGGGGCGTCCGAGAGCCGCGGGTTCTGGATATGGTCCGCGTCCATGCGCAGGCGCCAGATCGAGAAGCTCGCCGCGGAGATTGCCGTCCTCGACCGCGAGCGGACCGACGCACGGAGGCTATCCGCGGTCGACGAGGAGACCCTCACCGATACCGAGGCGGCCTTCCTCGCCCGTTCTGAGCTGCGCGGCAAGCGAGCCCACCGGAGCGGCTGGCCCGACTTCTTGGTCGTGGATCCCGAGAGCGGGGCGACCATCGGCGTGGAGGTCAAGGCCGACCCTGGGGACCCTCTCCGGCCCAGCCAGATCGCGATGTTCGAGGCGCTGGAGGTCGTCCTTCGCATCTTCGTCTGGACCCCTCGGAGCCCCGAGACGCTCACGCCGTGGCGCAGGCACGCCGCGCGCGGTGAGGACCGTCGCCGTCAGGCGTCAGGGCCGCGGCTCACCGCTCCAGGAAGGCTCCGTCCCGCCGGCACCTCCGTCGGTGCTTGGAGC
>JAYTLP010000517.1:0-6576 GCA_043729375.1 Myxococcales bacterium | reverse complement strand
GTAGATGAGCACGATCTTCACGCCTCGCCTCGAGCTCGTGCCGATGTCTCTCGAGCTCGTGGAGGCGGTGATGCGCCAAGATCGCGCGGCCTCCGAGCAAGCCGCGGGCGCGGTGCTGCCACCGCAGTGGCCGAACCAAGCGCTCGTCGAGCGCGCCTTCTTCGTGTCGCTCGACGCCATCCGAGCCGATCCCGAGCGTCGACTGTGGGGCGACAAGCTGTGCATCTCGCGCACCGAGCCGCGACGAGTGATCGGCAGCGTGGTGTTCCACGGCAGACCCGGCGACGACGGCGTGTGCGAGCTCGGCTACGGCATCGAGGAAGCCTCGCAGCGCGACGGTCTCGCAACCGAAGCCACGAGCGCATGCGTTGCCTGGGCCTTCCAGCACGAGTACGTGCGCGCCGTGCGCGCGACCACGTTCTCGTGGCACAAGCCGTCGCTCCGCGTGATGGAGAAGCTCGGCATGCGTCACATCGGCACCGAGCAGCACGACACGCTCGGCGAGATGCTGGTGTACGAGGTCGAGAGGTGAAGTGGGCGTTCATCGCGAGCGGCGGCGGGCTCGGCGCGTACGCGTTCCACGTCGGGGTGATGCGGGCGCTCGAGGCGTCCGGGTTCCGACGGCGCCTCGCGAACGCTGCCCGCAGCGCGCCAGCCGCCGACCGTGAGATTGGCCTTTACGTGGGCTCGTCCGCCGGCGCGTGCGTGGCCTCGGCCTTTGCCTTCTTCGACTCGCTCGACGACGTGGAGGGCGTGATCGGGATCGGCTCGACGCGGCATCCGCTGTTCACGCTGCGTGTCCTCTTCCGGCCCCACGGTCGATGGCTGCTTCCTCGGTCGCTATCGGGCCTCTTCTACGCCGATGGCGTCGAGCGCTACTTCAGGGAGCGCGCGCACAACAACGACTTCCGCGAGATCGGCCCCGAGCTGTTCATCTGTGCCACGCAGCTCAACGGCTCTCGCAAGGTGGTGTTCGGTCCGAGCGACTCGGCCCGGGCCGGCGTCTACGACCCGTTCATCGGCTACTACAACGACGTCCCCATCTCGGAGGCAATCGCAGCCTCCGTGAGTGTGCCGCTCGTGTTCCAGCCTTACCGCATCCGCAACCGCGCGAGTGGCAACTGGTTCGAGTACACCGACGGCGAGGTGCGCGAGACGCTGTCGCTGCACGTGGCGCGCGATCACGCTGTCGATGTCGCCATCGCCTCGAGCACGTGGCTTCCCTACCACTGGGACCCGTCGCTCGGCAGCCTCGGAGACCTCGGTGTCTTCCGTGTGCTTTCGCAGAGCATCACCCAGATGGTCGAGCAGAAGATCGATCGCATCCGCAACGAGGCCGACCGCAACGGCGAGGCGATCGAGCGGATCCGCGAGGTGGCGGCAAGTGAACGCTTCACGAAGGCCCAGACCGATCGGCTCGTCGAGGCGGTCACCTCGGCGCTGCGTCACGGCAACATGAAGACGCTCTACGTCGCGCCCGAGCGAACCGACTCGGTGTTCGCGCTCGCCCCGCGCTGGTCGTTCGAGCGTCGCCACCTCGAGTACGCGCGCGACCTCGGGTACGACCGCGCGCTCGCAGCGCTGGCCGACTGGAAGGATGCCGACCGCGCAGCGCCGTAGCTCGCTCCGCCTTGCCATTTTCGCTGGTAGAGTCGGGCATTCATGCTGACGTTTTCCAACGACGCCCAGGTTGCCGAGAGCCAGATGCAGGCCGTCATCTTCATGATGACGACCTTCGGCTACATCGACGGTGACTTCGATCAGCGCGAGAAGGAGTTCGTTCGCGATCGCATTCGCGCGCTCGTGAAGGCGCGCGTCGACGGCGCGAAGGTCGGCGATGCCATCGTGCGGTCCGAGCTGGTGGACAAGTTCACGACTCATTTCCACGAGGTCTTCGAGCAGGTCGACGCCCGGGTGCGTGACCTCACGAACGAGCCCGTTGCCGCTGGTGAGGATCCGAGCGCCTTCGTGCACGCGCGGCTCAAGCAGCAGTGCCTCGAGCTCATGCAGGGCTTCGACAAGCCGGGCCAGGAAGCGCTCATGGCGGCCATCGACGAGCTCCTCATGGCCGACGGAGAAGCGCATCCGGCCGAGGTGAAATTCCGAGCCGAGCTGGCGTCGTTCCTCGAGGCCGACCTGGGGCTCGAGATCCTGGAAGAGGACGACGGACCGCGCAGCCAGATCACGCTCGAAGCCGTCGTCGACCTGCCGCCCGCCGGCGCGGTGCATCCGTTCTTCGAGCCGTTCGAGCACCACTACCGCAAGGACGTCATCGACCAGCAGATCCAGGCCGACGTCGCGCTCGTCGACAAGGCCAAGAAGCTCTTCGAAGCGCAGCGCGAGAAGGGCGCGGGCAAGCTCACCGGCAAGAAGCGCTTTGCCGAGCTCGCCGAGGAGTCGTCGTTCCTCGACGGGCACGTGTACGTGGTGCCGCCGGCGCCCGGTAAGCGCTACGACCTTCTCGTCATCGGCGATCTCCACGGCTGCTACAGCGTGCTGAAGGCCGCGATCCTGCAGTCGCGCTTCTTCGACAAGGTGAACGAGCACCGCAAGGATCCGTCGAAGCCCGAACCGCACCTCGTCTTGCTCGGCGACTACATCGACCGCGGGCTCTTCTCGCTCAACGGTGTGCTGCGTGGCGTGCTGCAGCTCTTCGTCACCGCACCCGAGTACGTGCACGTGCTGCGCGGCAACCACGAGTACTACATCGAGCACGAGGGCAACGTGTACGGCGGCGTGCAGCCGTCGGAGGCCATCAACACGCTACGGCCGCACGTGCCGATGGAGGTGTTCCGGCACTACATCGACCTCTTCGAGGCTTTGCCCTGCTCGCTGTCGTTCGGCGAGCTCTTCTTCGTGCACGGCGGCATCCCGAAAGATCGTCTCGTGAAGGAGCGCTGGAAGGATTTGTCGTCGCTCAATGATCCCGACATCAGGTTCCAGATGATGTGGAGCGACCCGTCGAAGGCCGACGTCATCCCCGCCGAGCTGCAGGACAAGAGCTCGCGCTTTGCATTCGGCAAGCTGCAGTTCCGCGCGTTCATGCAGAAGCTCGGCGCGTCCACGATGTTCCGCGGCCACGAGAAGGTGAACGAGGGGTTCGTCACCAACTACGACGGCGAAGAGGGGCGGCTATACACTGTGTTCTCGTCGGGCGGCCCCGACAATGAGGACCTGCCGGACACGTCGAGCTACCGGAGCGTGACGCCGAAGGTGCTGACGATCCTCCACGACGCGGCGGGTACGAAGCTACGTCCGTGGGCGCCGGACTACCGCGCGTACAACGACCCCGAGAAGAACGGCTTCTTCAAGATCGCGCCGGAGATCCCTCTCCGCGCGAAGTAGCTCAGCGCCACAGGGCGACCCGCGGTGAGGCGCCGAACAGCGCGCCTGCGCGGTCGGACCCCGGGAGGAGGCCGACGAGCCCGAGCAGCGACACGTCGAGGGCCTTGCTCGGTGACAGGACGATCCCCGCGGCGACCACGACCTGCGAAGGATCCACGGCGAGCGCGACGGTACCCCCGACCTCGACGTGGAACGACCAGCGACCATCGTGGGTGAGGTCCACGTCCACCGAGCCGCCGAGCTGGAGCCCGCGCGGCCTGGGGCGCGTGCCATCGTTCTGCAGGCGCGACGGATCCCAGTAGCCACCCGCGTTCAGTGTGACCTGCACGCGGCGGTACGTGAGCCCGAGGAGGAGGAGACCCTCCCCGCCGAACCCGCGTGACCCGGGCGAGACGCCGAAGCGAGGTCCGACCTGGAAGCCGGCCGCGACCGTGAGCTTGCTCGGCAGCACGACGTCGAGGACGCCGACCTTGCCCGAGAGCCAGAGGTTGTCCGGCTGGAACGTGTGGCTCGTGCTGGAGTCGATCGCGAAGGTTCCGTCGAGGTCGAGCTCGAAGCGCCTGGTGATGCCGAGATCCACCTCGAAGTCGGGCACGATGAGGCGCGAGGTCGGCGTCGAGTCGATGTAGCCGACCTGCAGGTCGAGGTCGAGCGTGCCGGGGACCTCGAGCTCGAGATCGGTGGGCTCGAAGCGCGGGCGGGACGGACGGGCGTATGCGTTCCCGGCCAGCAGCACGACGGCGATCGCAGCAAGGACGCGCACGCGCGAATCGTACGCGAATCACCGCTTCGCTCGCTCCCGGTGCGGACGCAAAAAAGCCCGCCGCGCAGGCTTGCGCGACGGGCCTGAATGTCCGGTCGAGGTTACGACAGGTTACTGGCGGCCTTCGTCTCTTCCTCCTGGTCCGCGTTCGCAGCCTCGGCGATGGCCGCCTGGGTCCCGTTGAAGTGGTTACGAACGGATTCCACCACCTCCTCGAGGTCTGCGCCCGTCCGCGCGGCGCCCATGCCAAGCACCCAGGCGAGCGCACCGAGGCCGACGGACGGCCGTGCGCCGCTCACCTGTATGGTGAAGCCGGCGATCATCCTGCCCGCGAGCAGAACTTCGCGCTCGAGCGCCTGCTCCGGCGTCTCGCTCGTGCGGTCCTCGACGATGATGTTTTCCATGAGCACAACGTGTGCACGCGCCGACCTCGCGCAAGGGCTTACCAGGAGCAGACCCGGTAGTCCTTGAAGAAGAGGCCGAATGCCGGCTTCTCCTCGTCGAGCGACGAGAAGATTGGGTCCACCACGCGGGCGGCGCCGTCGACGATGTCGAGCGGCGGGTGGAAGCGGTGCACCTCCTGCTTGCGCACCACGTGGTGCATCGGATCCTCATCCGTGACCCAGCCGGTGTCGACGCTGTTCATGAAGACGCCCGTCGCGGCGTAGTCGGCTGCCGACGTGCGGGTCAGCATGTTGAGCGCAGCCTTCGCCATGTTCGTGTGGGGGTGCTTGTCGGTCTTCTTGTTGCGCGAGAACTGCGCCTCCATCGCCGACACGTTGACGATGTAGCGGTCCGCAAATGGTGACTTCTCGAGCATCGGGCGCAGCCGCGCGCACAGCACGAACGGCGCCACGGCGTTGACGAGGTGTACCTCGAGCAGCTCTCCCGTGGGCACGTCGGTGGCGGTCATGCGCCACGAGTTCTGCCGGCGCAGGTCGATCTGCTGCAGGTCCACATCGAGCTGCCCGTTCGGGAACAGCGCGGCGGCCTCCTCGCGCGTGCCCACGATGTTACCGCCCACGTCCTCGTCGCCGCACGGGAGCTGCGAGAGCTGCGCCGACTCGGTGAGACCCACCGCCTGCGCATCGCCGCGGAAGCCCACGAGCCCGCGCGCACCCGCCATCGGCATCTGTACGAGGCCGTCACCGGTGCCGAGCTGCGCCGCGAGCGCGCGATGATCCGCGAGGATGGCCTGCATCGGCAGAGAGAGCGTGTCCCACGCGCGGCCTTCGAGGGGCAGCAGATGCTCGTAGAACGCGGCAGGCCGACGCACCGTCTGCGCCGCGTTGTTGATGAGGATGTCGAGATGCGACCAGCGATGAGCCAGGTGCGACGTGAAGAGCTCTACGCTCGGGATGTGCCGGAGGTCGAGCCCGTAGACGTGAATGCGGTCTGCGAACGAAACATGGTCCGGCAGCGATGCGAAGCGCTGCGCGGCATCGCGCGGGAAGCGCGTGGTGGCGATGACTCGGCAGCCGCGCTGGAGCAGCAGCAAGCACGTCTGGAAGCCAATCTTGAGGCGCGCGCCGGTGACCACGGCGATGCGCCCCGTGAGATCGCCCTTCGGGAAGCGACGCGCGTAGTTCAGGTCCGCGCAGCTCGGGCACATGCTCGCGTAGAAGAAGTGGACGTCGACGTACTCTGCCTTGCAGACGTAGCAGGAGCGGGGCTCGAGAAGCTTCGGCAGCGGCGGCATGCCGCTCGGGTCCTCGATCTTCTCCGGCGCGCGATACACGGGCTGCCGTAGCGAGGTGCGGATCTGCGTTGCATTCACCACCGCGGCATCGTGCTTGCGCTTCGCGGCCTTCTGGTCGATGCGCTGCTTGCGCCACTGCTGCTTGCGGACCTGGTACTCCGGGTGGGCGACCTTGCCTGCGGCCTTCAGTAACCGCAGGCGCACTGGCTCCTCCATCGCGTGGACCTGCTCGCGATGGTCTCCGAGCTGCTCGAGCAGGGTGAGCAGACGTTCGAGCTCGGCGGCGTCGTGCGTGGCGGACATCGGCGGCAGATTACACCGAGACACCGCCTCGCGTTGCTCGACGAATCTCGAGCGGGTACGGTCCGCTCATGCGCTCTCGCTTCTTCCCCCTGCCGCGCGATCCTCGCTGGCGGCGTCTGTTCAGCGTCGCTCTGTTCCTCGTGCTGCTCTTCGCATTTCGTCACCTCGCCGTCCTGGTGGTGTGCTTCGTGCTCATCGGGCGCGGGCTCAGCAAGCTCGCGTCGATCCTCGAGCACAGGCTCCACCTGCATCGCACCCGCGTGCTCGCCTACGTTCTCGCCCTGCTGGCATCCCTGACGACCGTCGTCGTGGTCGCGCTCGTGCACCAGCTCGCGCCCGTCGTGCGTTATGCCAGCGGCGAGTGGCGTGGCTGGTTCGAGGCGCTGAAGAGCCACCCCGCGCTGGAGAAGCTGCGCGAGCTCACGGGCGTCTCGGCCGAGGACCTCGTCGAGAAGGCCACTCATCA
>JAYTLP010000516.1:0-3933 GCA_043729375.1 Myxococcales bacterium | reverse complement strand
GCACCAGCGCGAGGTGCGAGGTGCGCCACAGATACGTGGTGCCCTGCGCGAGCAGCGAGCCCCACGAGTATGCGTGCAGCCGACCGAGGCCGAGGAACGACAGGCTGGCCTCGACGAGGATCACACCCGACAGTCCGAACGTCGCCTGCACGATGAGCGGTGACAGGATGTTCGGGGCAATGTGTCGCAGCATGATGCGCCCGGGCGGGGCACCGATCGCGCGCGCGGCCTGCACGTATTCGCGCTCGCGGAGCTGCAGCACCTGTCCGCGTGCCACGCGCGCGTAGCCGACCCACCCGTTGACCGCGAGCGCGAAGACGAAGACGCCGGTGCCCGCGGTCGGCACGAGGGCGACGATGGCGAGGTTGAGGAGGATCCCGGGGAACGCGAGCAGAACGTCCACGACACGCATGACGAGCTCGTCGACCCAGCCGCCGAGGTAGCCGCCGAGCACACCGAGCGCGGTGCCCAGCGTGAGGCAAAGGGCAACCGTGACGATGGAGATGCCGGCGGCGAGCCGCGCGCCCCACAGGAGCTGCGACAGCAGGTCGCAGCCGTTCTCGTCGGTGCCGAGCAGGTGGACGCGGCTCGGACCCTCGAGCAGGTGGTCGAGCGACTGCAGCTCGGGATCGAACGGCGCCAGCCACGGCCCGGCAACCGCCATGAGCACGAACATGCCGAGCAGCACGGCGCCGACCTTTGCGCTCGCAGACAGCTTCACGACTTCACCCGGATGCGCGGATCGACGAGGCCGTACGTGACGTCGACGAGTAGGTTCACGAGCACGTAGGAGACGGCGATGACGAGCGTCGTGCCCTGCACCACGCGGTAGTTGCGCTCGCTGATGGCCTCGAGAAGGAGCGTGCCGAGGCCCGGTCGCGCGAACACCTTCTCCGTGACGACCGCACCCGCGAGCAGTGATCCGAACTGGATGCCAGCGACGGTGATGACGGGCACGAGCGCGTTGCGCAGGCCGTGGTGCAGGACGACCGCTGCGCGCGAAAGGCCCTTCATGCGTGCGGTGCGCATGTAGTCCTCCGACAGGACCTCCAGCAGGGAAGAGCGCGTCATCCTCGCGAGCATCGCCATGAGGTGGGTGCCGAGCATGATGGCGGGGAGCACGAGTGCGGAGAGGCCCACGGGATCCGCGGGCCCCGGCGCCCAGTGAAGATGCACATAGAACACGGAGAGCAGCAGCGGCCCGAGCCACATGGCGGGCATCGAGATGCCGGCGAGCGAGATGGTCGTGGCGGCGGCATCGAGCGCCGAGCCCGGGCGGATCGCAGCGAGCACGCCGAGCGGCAGCGCGAGCAGGAGCGCCACGACCATCGCGGCGGCCGCGAGCTCGACGGTCGGCGGGAGCGCGGCCCACACGAGCGAGGCGACGGTGCGCGCGCGGTCGGGGCAGGTGACGCCGAAGGTGCCGTCGAGGACGTGGTGCAGGAAGCGGTAGAGCTGCATCCACAGCGACTGATCGAGGTCCATGCAGGCGCGCATGTCCGCCACATCGGCCGGGTCCGCGCGCTCCCCGAGGAGGTTCTCGACCGGGTCACCCGGGATGAGGTGCACCAGCAGGAACACCAGGAGGAGCACGCCCACGATGGCAACCAGGCTCGACAGCAGCCGCCGCCGCAAGTACGCGCCGCTCACGTCGGCAGGTCACTCACCGGACGAGACGCAGAACTTCGCCGGCTGGCCGTACGGCTCCTGCAGCGACGGAACGGGCTCGGCGCCGAGCGTACCGGTGGAGCGGCACTCGTAGTGGTTGCGGCAGTCTTTGGCGCTGCTGCACTTCAGCATGCACCAGCGCCGCTCGGAGTTCTCGGGCGCGCAGTGCGCGGTGGTGTTGCACGCGATGCCACCCTCGCCCGTGGCCGAGCAGGCCATGTTGACGTGGTCGTTGTCGTCGGACTGGTCGCAGACGCACCGCTCGTCGGGATCGCACGAGCCGAGGCTGTTGCACGGGTCGTACGTGCACACCTTGTTCTGCTGGGCCTCGTAGAAGCGGATGCAGACCGACTCCTTCGGGCACGTGCCGGTATCGCAACCTTCGACGGTGCAGTAGCCGCCTGGCGGCGCCACGTCGCAAAAGCGCGTGCCCGACAGCGAGCAGTCGACGTTGGTGTGGCACGCGTCGCCGATGTTGCGCCCACAGCCGACCCCGATCCCGAGGACCAGCGAGACGAGCACGAGAACGGCGGGGCGTAGCGACATGAACGGGGACCGTATAGCGCGAAACCTCGCACCTTCCTAGGACCGACGAACCCGCCGGCGGGTGGCCTGCTGGAGCGCGAAGAGCAGCATTGCGAGGAAGCTCCCGTCGTTGCCGCCGCCGACCTCGCAGCCGCCCGCGCCCTGCAGGTGGCCGCCGATCTCGACGCGCGAGCGCACGAACCACAAAGTGGGCTGCTCGACGAGCGCGGTGCCGTCGACGATGGTGTGCACGACGGCGGAGGTGCCGCGCTGCGCATGCGCCACGAAGGTGCGCTCGTAGCGACCCGCGCCGATGTCGCGCACCGGTCCGAGCGGCTCGCCGGTCCGCGCGCTGCTGCTGCCGGAGAGCTCGATCGTGACCACGTGGCCAGGGCCGACCGGGCGGCCCGTGTCGTCGCGCGGTGTGACGGAGACGACCGTGGTCTCCTCGCTGTCGGGGGGCAGGAGATCACGCGACAGCCCGACGCGCGACGCGGTGGGGCTGACGACTTGGCCATGGTCGCCGTGGAGAAGGGCGAGCGCCGCACGCACGTCGACGGAGCCGAAGCCCACGCGCGGGGACCAGCCCGCAGTCCCTCCGACGGACGCCGCGCTCGTGCGCAGGAGCTCGCGGAGCTGGTCGCTCGTGAGGGTCGGGTCGGCCTCGAGCAGGAGCGCGATCGCGCCCGTGACCATCGGTGCGGCCTGCGAGGTGCCGCGCAGCACGCCGTGCACGCCGTCGTCGGCGACGAGCAGATCAGCCGGAAAGCGCGGATCGACGAGATGAAACGACGAGCTCGCGAGCGTGTACGGGGCGTCGCGCGACATCGCCGCGATCACGAACTCACCCGGCGCCGCGACGTCGGGCGCGAAGCGATCGTCCGCAGTGGGGCCCGTGCTGCTGAACGAAGCGGGGCCGCCGACGAGCGTGGGGTCGATGCCGGGGAGCGCGAAGGTGGTGCCTTCGACGAACGGCCAGTCCAGGCGCGAGATGACCGCGCCGATCGCAATCGCGGCGCGCGCGGTGGCCGGGGTGGAGAGGCGCGTGCCCTCGTCGAGCGCGCCGAGGAAGCGAGCGCCTTCCTCGAGCATCCATGCGTCGAAGCGCATCGCGTGACCGCGGAGGTGCAGCGCGTACGTGCCGCTCTTCTCCGCGGTGGCGTCGAGCGTGAGCGCGACGATGGCGTCGGATTGACCGCTGCTGCTCGGTCCGTGCGACGCGTTGTCGACGAGGATCCGCGTGCCCTCGTGCGTGGCGTCGAGGCTGCGGCCGGGTGCGACCCACGCCGAGCGGTGGTGATCGGGGGTCTCGAGAGCCACGTCGATGGCACCGCGGTACCACAGCTCCAGGGCCGGACCGGTGGTGCCCGCGGGGTCGAACGGCACGGTGACCTCGCCATCGAGCGCCCAGCCGCCGGCGTGGAGATCGTTTGCGCCGTCGTTGCCGGCCGCGACCACGAGCGCGCGGCCGGGCCGGTCGCGCGGAAAGAGCTGGTCGAGTGCGAGCTCGGTGTTGGTGCTGCCGTCGTGAGGTCCGCCGCGGCCTCCGAGCGAGAGGTTCACGACGAGGGGTCGGCCCAGCGCGGCCTGCTCCGCGACGAGAAAGTTGCAGCCGGAGAGGATGCCCGCGTCCGACAGGTTGCCGTTCTCGTCTCGCGACTGCACGACCAGGAGATCGGCCCCCGGCGCGATGCCGACGTAGCGCCCGGCGGGGAGGCCGTTGCCCGTGGCGTTGCCGTT
>JAYTLP010000515.1:0-12323 GCA_043729375.1 Myxococcales bacterium | reverse complement strand
CGGACGGCCGCATGAGCCCCCGTCTGCTCGAGGTGGATAGGCATCAGCTGCGCGAGCGCTTCGACCGGGCGCCGTTCCTCATACGGCACCGGCTGACGGATCACCCGCTGTTCGCTCTCTCCAGCCTGGTCGCGCTCTCACATCGGCTGCCGCGAGAGCAGGTCGAGTACAACGCCGGCGATCTGACCCTGAGCCAGGACCCAGACCGCATGCCGCAGACCGAGCTCTCCATCGAGGAGACGATCGAGCGCATCGAGACGTGTCGCTCCTGGATGGTGCTGAAGTACGTGGAGCACGACCCTGTCTACCGGCGCCTTCTCGACGACTGCCTCGACGAGCTTCACGCCGTTGCCCCCGAGGTCACGAAGGGGATGCGAATGCGCCAGGGTTTCATCTTCGTCAGCTCGCCCGGTGCCGTGACTCCGTTTCACCTCGACCACGAGCACAACTTCTTGCTGCAGGTGCGCGGAACGAAGACGGTGACCCAGTACGACCGCGAAGATCGTCGCCTCGTCACCGATGAGGAGATCGAGCGCTCGTACGCGGGCGCCCACCGCAACCTGCAGCTGCGCGGGCCGGCGCGCGAGGACGTCTTCGAGCTCGGGCCTGGAGACGGCTTGCACTTTCCCGTCGATGCACCTCACCACGTGCGCAATGGCGCCGCGGTCTCGATCTCGTTCAGCGTGACGTTCCGCACGGACGCCTCGGCTCGCCGCGCGGGAATCTACCGGCTCAACGGGCGCCTTCGGCAGCTCGGGCTCCATCCGAGCAGGGTCGGCCAATCGCCGCTCCGCGACCAGGCGAAGTGGCTGGTGAGCCGCGCGCTGCGTCGCCTGCTGTAGGGCCGGACCGTCAGCGGAGGCGGTGGATGTGGAGCGTGTTCGTCGACTCGCCGACGCCGACCGGATAGGCCATCGTCTGGACGACGAGGTCGTCCTTCTGTGCGATGCCGCGCTCGACGAGGACAGCGGACACGTGGGTGACGAGCTCGTCGAAGCTGCCCGGGCGCTCGACGAGCATCGGCTCGACGCCCCAGTAAAGCGCGAGCTGGCGGCACACGGCGGGGATCGAGCTGAACGACACGATGCGCGCGTCGGGACGGTACTCCGAGACGAAGCGGGCCGCGCCGCCGGAGTCGGACACCACCGCAATGACCTTTGCGCCGACCTGCCGCGCAGCGACGACGGCACCCTTGGCGATGGCGTTGGTGGAGAACGAGAACTCGAGCACGGCTTCTGCGTCCATGCGCGTGCGCCAGCGCTGCGACGCCTCGATCTCGTCGATGATCCGCGACATCGTCCGGACCGCGAGGAGTGGATACCTGCCCGACGCGGTCTCGCCCGAGAGCATGAGCGCGTCGGTGCCGTCGAGAACCGCGTTGGCCACGTCGCTGGCCTCGGCACGCGTGGGCCGCTGGTTCGTGATCATCGACTCGAGCATCTGCGTCGCGGTGATGACGACCTTGCCTTTCCGGTTGGTCTCCTCGATGCAGCGCTTCTGGATGAGTGGCACCTTCTCGGCGCCCAGCTCCACGCCGAGGTCGCCGCGGGCGACCATGATGCCGTCCGTGGCGTCGATGATCTCGTCGAGGTGCTCGACGGCTTCGGGCCGCTCGATCTTCGCGATGATCGGCGTGCGCCTGTTCCCGCCGCACTCGGCGATGAGCTGTCGGGCGCGGTGGATGTCTTCAGCCGAGCGCACGAACGAGAGCGCCACGAAGTCGACACCGATCCGTTGCCCGAAGCGCAGGTCGTCGATGTCTTTTTCGGTGAGCGCGGGCGC
Organism: Myxococcales bacterium; assembly: GCA_043729375.1. Classification (GTDB taxonomy): domain Bacteria; phylum Myxococcota_A; class Polyangia; order Palsa-1104; family Palsa-1104; genus JBDTCO01. The sequence goes on along the minus strand of JAYTLP010000515.1, from coordinate 10,541 downwards.
CGAGACGTTCACGCCCGGCAGGTTGATGCCTTTGTTGTTCTTGAGCGTGCCGCCGATGGCGACCCGGGTGTGCACGTCGGGGCCGTCGACCTCCACGACCTCGAGCGCCAGGAGGCCGTCGTCGAGGAGGAGCTGATCGCCGGGCTTGACGTCCTGCGGTAGGCCCGCATAGCTGGTCGACACCTGGCCGATGTCGCCCGTGATCTCGCGGGTGGTGACGATGAAGTCGGAGCCGGGCTCGAGCTCGATGGACCCGGTGGCGAAGCGGCCGACGCGGATCTTGGGACCTTGCAGGTCTTGCAGCACGCCGACCCAGCGACCGCGGCGCTCGGCCTCGGCTCGTACTGTTGCGATCACCTTTGCATGGGTGGCCTGATCCCCGTGCGAGAAGTTGATCCGGGCAACGTTCATACCCTCGTCGATGAGCTGGCCGATGACGTTCGCGTCGGCGGAAGCGGGACCTAAAGTGCAGACAATCTTGGCGCGACGCATTCACATCCTTTTTGGTTGCAGCCAAAAATGGCGCCGAGTATACGACGCCTCGATGCGGATGGGTTCATTCGTCGCTTCGCTTGCGCCTCGCAGAGGGGCGCGGCACGGCGCGTGGGTGGCCCTGGTTCTCGCGAGCGCGCTCGCCAGCTGCACGATCGAGACGCCGACCCCGAACCTTGCGGGCCAGGACGTGTCGCTGACCATCGTCCACACGTCGGACACGCACTCGCGCTACTTCCCGTACTTCTTCGCGCCGGGGGCCATCGACAAGGGCCTCGGCCTGCAGCCCGCCGCCGGGCGCGACACGGCCGTCGTCGGCGGCATCGCCCGTGTCTCCACCGTCGCCCAGTGCATCCGCGGCCGCATGACCGGTCCGCTCTGCGACCAGATCGCCGACAAGACGGGCCCGCCCGCCGTACGCTCCATGCACCTCGACTCGGGGGACATCTTCGAGGGCGCGCCGGTTTTCAACGTCTTTGCAGGCGAGGTCGAAACCCGCGCGATGACGCAGCTCGGCCTCACCGCCATGGTCATCGGCAACCACGAGTTCGACAAGGGCGCGGTGAACGCTTTCACGCAGTTCCAGCGCTTCGCCGGCTTCTCCATTCTCGCCGCCAACTACGACTTCGGCGACCCGAACAACCCGCTGCTCACGAAGTTCTCCCAGATCGTCCCGCCCTACTACGTCACCAACCTCGGTGGCATCAAGGTCGGTGTCATCGGGATGGCCAACCTCTCCTCCATCCAGGGCATCATCGAGGGCGGCAACTCGCTCGGCATCAGGCCCATCGAGGCGAAGTCGGCGCTCGCTGCGGCCGCTGCAGCACTGCGCCCGCAGGTCGACCTGCTCGTGGTCGTCTCGCACCTCGGCCTCGACGAGGACGAGAACGTCTCTGCGGCCGACGCCGAGAGCCGCGACCAGAACCAGGAGATCGCGATCGATGGCGTCGATGTCATCTTCGGTGGTCACCTGCACATCGTGCTAAACCCGCCGAAGCAGCTGCAGCGCATCGACGGGTTGACCGGTCAGGAGACCGGCTCCACGGTGCTCTGTCACTCGGGCGCGTTCGCCAAGTACGTCGGACGGCTCGACCTCGTCGTCCATATCCCCACCGCGGAGGAGAAGGCGGCCGGCACGCACGGCACCGTGAAGTCGTACGCCTACACCCTCGTACCTGTCGACGACTCCATCCCGGACGACCCGGAGATGCTGGACCTCCTCGATCCGTACGCGACGAAGATGAACAGCTACCTCAACCTGAGCCAGACCTACGCGGTCATCCCGTGCAAGGCGACGGACCAGACCTGCCCCAAGGTCCTGCGCACGAACCCCGAAGGTGGAGACTCGCAGCTCGGGAACCTCGTCGCCGAGTCGATGCGCGTCCGCGAGGACGTGTCCGCCGACATCTCGGTGACCAACTCGCTCGGCATCCGCACCGATTTCGAATCGGGCGCGCTCACGCTCGAGCAGATGTACAACGTGTTCCCGTTCGAGAACACGATAACGACGATGTACCTCTCGGGGTTCGAGATCCAGCAGATGCTGGACTTCATCGCGGCGCGCAGCTCGGAGCGTGGCTGCAACGCGCAGTCGCAGGTTGCAGGCATCTTCTTCGACATGGTCTGCGCCACGGACGACCGCGAGTGCAACACACGCCTCGGCGGGCCGGGCGCGTGCTCCAAGAACATCTACGTGGGCGACCGCTGCCGGGTCGACGCCAGCGGCAACGTGGATCCGTCGGCCACCATCGACCCGGCCACGACGCGCTGCAAGCCGCTCAACCTGGACGCCGAGTATCGCCTCGCGGTGAACGACTACATCGCCAACGGCGGCTCGGGCTTCTCGGTGCTCAAGCGCAACACCACGAAGTTCAACACCGGCATCAGCTTGCGCAACGCGCTCATCGACTACATCCGCGGCTACACCGACTCCGCGAATCAGAAGCACTCGTGCAGCCCGGCCGACTACAACAACGTCACGGGCGTGAAGTGCCGCAACTCGCTCGGTGAGGTGGTGGACTGCACCACAGAGTGCTGCTGCCACGATGATGCCTCCGGCGCTGCGGCCTGCGGCAAGACCTGCGCGGCGTACCAGGGCTGCGAGCAGGCGGGCCGCTCGCCCGTGACGTTCGACTACTCGGACATCACCTGCATCGACGACACCGTGCAACCCACCGACGGACGCATCCGCGCCATCACCGTGGGGACGCCATGAAGCGCACGCTCGCCTTCGCAACGCTCCTGCTGTGTGGCTGCGTCGAGCGCCAGGTCTCCCCGACGAGCGGCTCGGTCACGACGCTGAACGTCACGCTCGTCTCGCCCGACCCGGGCTCGCCCGGCAATCCGAACACCCAGCAGACCGCCGTCATCAACATCGACGCGCTGCAGGACGACGGCACGAACCTGCCCGTCGACCTCATGGTCGATGTCTACCTTTCGTACGGCGGCGTGCTCTCCGGCGCGGCCAAGGCGTGCGGCGACGGCACGACTGTCCCCATCGAGACCGTGCAGCTCGTGAACGGCAAGCTCGAGAACCGGATGCTCACGCTGCCGGCCGCGTTCGGGCAGAGCTCGATCTGGGCCGTCGAGCGCGTCTCGCACATCGTCGGCGCATCGCAGCCGATCTTCTTTGCCAACCCGACCATCCCGGACATCGACACCCCGCCCGATCCGGCCGCGCCCAGCGCGACGTTCTGCAGCGCATTCGAGAAGAAGTTCATCACCGTCGACCGCGCCACGGGGTCCGGCGAGCTCGTCATCGACTCGGTCTTCAACGGCGCCATCACCGTGGTCGACACGGGTGCCGATGCGTACAACGCACTCTACCTGTTCACCTTCGGCGCGCCGGCGACCAATGCGGTCAAGGGCGCGCGCATGCGCGGCTTCTCCGGGAACGTGACCAAGTTCGTCGGGTTCACCGAGGTCAACTTCCCGATCCTCCAGATCGACAACTCGGTCGCCCCCGACCCTTCGAAGCTGCCCGCGCCCGTGGACCTCACGAACATCGGTGTCACGAACTCCCAGAAGCTGAACTCCCTCGCCGCGCGCACCGTCCAGCTCACCGGCAAGATCTGCGACCCGTACCCTGCGAATCCGAAGAAAGATCCGAACATCCAGCGCACCGACGATCAGTGGATCAAGTACAGCTCGTTCGTGCTCGCGCGCGTGACGTGCAGCTCGCTGAGCGAGTTCGCGGTCGAGCTCCCGTCGAAGATCATCGGCAGCTTCGACCCGACGCAGCTCGTGGGCCAGGAAGTCACCATCCGCGGCATGCTGAAGAACTCGTCGGGCCAGACCATCCTCAACGACCCCACCGGCGTGCCGATCACGTGCAGTGACACCCACGCGTGCGACACCGGCGTCTGCGTCGGGAACATCTGCAAGAAGAACCCCTACAACTTCTGGACGGTGGCGGTCCGCAACGCCGCCGACATCAACCCAGCCTCGACCCCGTAGCAACCTCTTTCGTAGCACCAGCATCACCATCTTCAGGAGCACCGAGCCGAGCCATGTCCCGACCCGACCGTACGCTGCGCGCCAAGACCGCGCTCCTAGCCTTGATCTCGATGCTGCTCATGAGCGGCCTGGCTCACGCCGGAGACTTCGTCGACACGCGCCTCAACTTCACGCTCGTGAACGAGAACGTCCTCGTCAAGCCGGGTGAGACGAGCCCGTCGGTTCCCGGCTGGCGGTTCGGCCAGCCGAGCCAGCTCGGCATTCTGTTCTTCGAGAACTACGACACCCGCTACACAGGCTACGAGAACCTCACCCACCTCGTCGTCTACAAGAAGGTCGAGACCGCGCGCGTCGTCTTCGAGGCCGCATACGTCCTCCGCCTCCTGCAGTTCACCGACGTGAACCTCTCGTCCATCGACGACGGTTCGTACATCCGCATCCAGTACTTCTTCGACCGCACACGCACCTCCAAGCTGAACGTGGCGTTCACCGCGTTCCCGCTCAACGCGGACCGCATGCGCCTCGGCTACTCGTGGCGCATCTCGTGGGGCGGCTCGCCCATCTTCTTCAAGTACAACCCCGATCTGCCCATCGGCGCCTCCGCCTTCGTCACCAACACCGCGCCTTCGCCCGGCGCGAAGCTGCAGATCTCGGACGAGCGCTGGTACGCGTACGTCGGCGCGAAGTCGTCGACGCTGCTCGACCGCAACCCGCGCGTCAACGAGCAGGTCGCGGTGTGGGGCGCGGTCCTGGGCGCCGGCGGTGACGCCATCAAGGACCACCTGCGCATCGAGACCAACGGCGGCTACTTCGACCGTGGCACCAACCCGCTCTTCTTCGGCACCACGGTCGGTCCGCAGGGCCAGACGTTCAAGAGCTACCCCGTGCGCACGTTCGGCGGAACGCTCCAGATCTCCGCCTTCAATCACATCGCGCCGACGACGTCCGTCGACACAGCGCTGTACCGCAACGACTCGCAGTCCGCCGCACGCTACTTCAACCGCCCCGTGTACCAGCCCGGCTTCAACTGGCTCGCCTCTGCCGAGTGGACGATGACGGGATCGACGCTGCAGGACGCGCAGAACCTCAACACCACCAAGATCCAGCTGTCCTACGCGGGTGACGTCAACCTCCGCGCGCAGGTCGGCAACCTCCGCCTCAAGCTCGACTTCGAGGTCCGCAGCCTCGGGTATATCCTCCAGAACCAGCCGTCGCTCGTGCCGTACCAGGACTTCCCGACCGACGGCAAGACGACGCCGGAGCTGTTCGGCTCGGTCGGCTTCGATTACTGGTTCCAGCGGGTCGGCATGCGGCTCGGCCTCACGGTCGGCGTGCAGAACCCGGCGTCGTTCAAGCCCGGCGCGAACACCCCGAGTGCCCTCCTCGGCACGGCGAGCGCCAACAACGTGGCCGCGACCATCGTCGTGCGCAACGAGGGCGACCTGTCGATCCTCCCCGACTCGACGAACCGCCTGAGCGCCAAGCCCATCTTCGGCACCAAGCTCGAGGCCCGTGAGGACTTCCTCGAGTGGTTCGCCGTCATCGGCCAGGCGTACTACGAGTACGACGCCAACCTCACGCACCTCACGAAGGCGAAGGGCGGCGAGTCGATCCGCAGCTACAACTACCCCCACCGCCTCGGCTTCACGTTCACGCTGCAAGCGCGCTACTAGCCAGCCGGTCGGCGATGGTCGCGACGACCGCCAGCGCGCTCTCGTCCGACACCAGCGCGAGGTGGTCCTCGACCGCGAGGACGTGCGTCTCGAGCGACTCATCCACGAATGACCTCCACGCGTCGGCCGCACCCTCGACGGCCCCGCGAACGAGCACCGCGCGCCCCACTTCGGCGCGCTCGGGCTCGTATGCCGCGTACGGGCCGAGGTTCCGGAGCTGCGTGCGGGTCACGCGGAACGCTGTCGACGGATCGTTGCCGATGCGCTGCACGACTGGCCCGATGAGCGGCTCCATCGGCCCCATGTTCGTGAGCGCGACGAAGATCCCCTCGATGGCGCCGAGTGCGCCCAGAGCGACGAGCGCCTGCCGATCCTGACGCTCGAGGCAAGCGAGCTCCCACGTCTCGAAAAGCCCTTCGACGTCAGTCTCGATGTGCGCAAGGCCGCTGCCGCGCAGCGCCGCCATGGCCCGCACGCCCAGAGGGAGCTGCGGCAGCCGCTGCGCCACCACGACGAGGTCGGGCGACGGCACTGCTGTGCAGGGAGCTGCGATTTCTCGCAGATCGGTGTACCCGCACCTCGGGCCATGAATCTCGGGCGATTCGAAACCCGCGACGGCGAGGTGCCCGCCGATTCGGCGGTCTCCGCGTCGTTGATGGCCGACTCACTCGCTGGCGGGAACATGCACAGCGTGACGTGGGGCGAGCCCGGGCGCAGGTCGACGAAGCGACCGTAGCGCGCCTCGCCTCGGGGCGCGCCCTGCGACCGCGGGATACGTCGCGAACTGCTGGGTCTGCAACGTTACGCCCGCCTTCGCCGCAGCCTCGATGATGGCCATCACACGCAGCGAGTCCCCACCGACGAAGAAGAGGTTGTCGCGCGTGCCGAGGTCGCCGATGCCGAGGGCCTCGCTCCACGGCCTCGCGAGCAGCTTCTCCATCGGCGTGCGCGGCGCGACGAAGTTCGGACGCAGCCGTGCAGCGAGCTTCTCTGCGGGCCCGATGCGCTGGATCTTGCCCGTCGCGCCCTTCGAAATCTCGTCGACCGCTACCAACCGCTGCGAAAACTCGAACTCGGCGAGGCGCTGTCCGAGGAACGTGCGCGGTGCCTCCTCGCTCGCACTCGCGCCGGGTCGCAGCACGACGGCAGCCGCCACGACCTCGCCGAGCTTCTCGTGGGGGAGCGCGAACGTGACCGCCTGCGCGAAGGAAGGATGCTGCAGGAGCAGGCCGTCGATCTCGAGTGGCGAGATCTTCTCGCCGGCCCGGTTGATCTACTCTTTCAGCCGGACCGTGAGGTACAGGTAGTCCTCGTCGTCGAGGTAACCCTGGTCTCCGGTGAGGAACCAGCCACGAACCTACGCCTTCGCGTTCGCCCTCGCGTTCTCGAGGTAGCCGGCGGTGACGCCGGGGCCGCGGATCACCACCTCGCCGCGTCGACCCGTGGGGAGCGGCGCATCCGCCTCGTCGCAGAGCGCGATCTTTGGGCCCGCGGCGAGCCCGACGAAGCTCGGCTTCTGCGCGCGCCGCGGCAGCGGGTTGCTTGCCATCCGATGCGACGCCTCGGTCATCCCGTGAGCCTCGACGACGGGCACGCCGAACGTCTGCTCGAGGTCGCGCATCACCGTGGGTGCGAGGGACGCGGACGACGAGAGAACGAGCAGCAGCGAGTGTCCGCTCGTCGAGCTCTTGCCTGCGCGCGCGTGTGCGAGCGCCGCCTGATGGAAGGTCGGCACGTCGGTGTACCAGGTGTTCGGGCGCGTGCGCCGCGTGTCGAAGAAGTCGGTCGCGACGAAGCCGATAGCGCAGTACACGCTCGCACTGGCGGTGATGCTCGAGAGCGTGGCCACCATGAGCCCATGAATGTGGAACAGCGGCATGAACTCCGACGACGACACGAGTGGTGTCTTGCCTACGTGGATGAGGTTGACCTGCTTTTTCCCGGGCACCTCGCGACCGACCCGGCGCGCAACCTCGAGCGACGGCAGGCCATCGATGAGCGTGACGTCGGCGCCTGCCGCGTGGAAGGCCGTGGTGCGCTGGACCGCTTCGTCGATGCTCATGACGTCGGTCCGCGCGATGATGACGAGCGGCGCCTGCGCGCGCATCGAGCACTCGAGCTTGCGGAGATAGTGCTCGAGCGGAACGGCATGCTTCTCGGCGGCGTGCCCACAGCCCTTCGGGACGAGCTGGTCGTCCATGATCATCGCGGCCGCGCCGGCGTGCTCGGGCTCCCGGACCGTACGGAGCACGTTCTCCTCGTTGCCGTAGCCATTGTCGGCGTCGACGACGAGCGGCACGCGGATGGCGTTGCTCACGCTTCGCGCGCTCGCCGCTCTCTTGGAGAGCGTGGTCAGCCCGATGTTCGGGTTGCGCGATGTGACATCGAATCTCCCTGGCCGGCCATATCAGGTCGTCTCGGCCCCGGGCAGGTGCTGGAGCTCGACTCCTATCTGCTTGGAGACGGAGAAGATGCGCTCGTCGCGGTAGAACTCGCCGTACACGATGCGTCGGATACCCGCGTTGGTGATCGCCTTGAAGCAGCTCCAGCACGGGCTCGCTGTCACATAGACTGCGGCGTCATCGATTCGCACGCCGTTCTTCGCGGCCTGGAGGATGGCGTTGACCTCGGCGTGGATGGTGGCGACGCAGTGGCCGTCCTCCATCATGTGCCCGACCTCGGTGCAGTGCGGCACGCCCCGGATCGAGCCGTTGTAGCCCGTCGACAGGATCGTGCGGTCGCGGACGATGACGGCACCGACGAACTTTCGCTCGCACGTGGAGCGAGTAGCGACCACGCGCGCGATGTTCATGAAATACTCGTCCCAGGACGCTCTCGGCATGGGCAAACGGTAGCGTGCGACGGCTCGGCTGGGTAGGAGTGCTGTCGCTCTGGTGCGGGCTCGCGCGCGCGGACCTGCCCCTCCACCTGGAGGCCGACCTCGTCCTCGTCGGAGGCCCGGCGCAGCGCATGCGCACGCTCCCCGTGGCGCTCGCAGCCGCCGATTGCGACGGTCGGCCGTGCTGGAAGGCGCTCGTTCGCGACGCCGATCTGGCGATCGCGGTGACGCTCGGCCCGGGCACGCGGACGTTGCCGTGGCTCGTCGAAGCGGAGGCGCTGCGGCCGCAGTCGGTGCGGCAGGTGACGCTGCGCATGCGGCTCGCGGCAGAGTCGTTCGTCCCGCTCGGACGCGACTATCGTCCCAGCACCGCAACGCACGTGCTCCTCGACCGCTTCGACCCGAAGTGGCTGACCCTCACGAGCGAGGGGCGGCCCGTCGGCGCCGTGCTGGTGGACGACAACGTGGACACGCTCGAGGTCACGCGCGGGCACGGCAGCGTGCAGCTCGGCATCGAGCTGTTGAGCGTGCTGGCCCGTCCCTTCGGGCACCTCCCTCGCTGCGGGAGGTCGTGGCGCGACGTCAAGGGCCGGGTCGTCGTCGCCGATCGCTTCCTGCGCACCGGTGATCGGCTCGAGGCGTCCGGCGAGCTCGTACTCGGCGCCACCTCGACCGTCGCGCTCTCGCCGTGGCCCGACGGTCGCGACGCTGCGTTCGTCATCACCGACCACGCGGACCAGACTTCCTCCGACACGCTGCATGCGCTCCTCGGCGGCGCTGCGAGCGCCGATCTCGAGCACGCCACGCGCGGCCTCCTCGGCCATCACGTGCCGGTGACGAAGGCGCTCTTCCTGCACGGCACGGCCCACCATCCCTTGGTTTCTCCCGAAGCGGACGAGGCGGAGGTCCTGCGCCTCGGCGACGTCCTGCGACACAACGGCTCGGAGCTGGCACCGCACTCGGCGACGCCTCTCACGGACTCACGCGCGGTCGTGGACGAAGCGCTCGAGAAGTTCGCGGCGCACGGCGCGACGGTGTGGATCGATCACCAGCCGCAGACCAACTGCGAGGGCTTCGAACAGGCCGGCTGGCATACCGGCACCGGCATCGCCGACCTCCTAGAGAAACGCCGGTTCACCGACGTCTGGGACCTCACCGAGTGGGCAGGCCACGGCCTCGACGAGCGCGACCCACGCCACCTCGATCAGCGCGCGGCGACCGTCTGGCCGCTCGGCCGGCTCGAGCCGCTGGGGCCGGGCTCGCTGTGGATGTTCCGCTCGACGTGGGCTTTTGTGCCCACCTCCGACTTTTACCAGCGCTACAGCGACAGCGCGCTCGATCAGCTCGAGCACGATCGCGGGCTGCACATCGCGCACACGTACCTCGAGACGCTACACCCGCGTCACACGTTCTTCGGTCGACGGAACCTCGAGCTCCGCGACCCGCACGGCCGGCCCGCGCTCGATCCGCGCTTCGACGCGCTGCTCGCGAACCTCGACCTGCGCCAGGCCCGAGGGACGCTCTGGCTCGCGCCGCTCGGTCCCCTCGCGAGCCGGCTGCGGGCGCTGCGTGCCGTGCGCATCCGCATCGACGACGCGGGCGACCTCACCGTGACGTCGCCTCCGCACGTCGACGGCGTCACGTTGCAGCTCGGCTCGATCGTGCCCCTCGAAGGTACATCGGGTCAGCGTCTCGCCGACCCGGGCGTGCGCGTGTGGTTGCCCCCGTGCCCCACCGAGGACGCGTGCACGCGCACCGTTGCACGCAAGCTCCTGCGCTGACTACTTCTTGGCCTTCTCGAACGTGAGCGCGTCGCCGTCCATGCAGTAGCGCTTCCCCGTGGGTGCGGGCCCATCGTCGAACACGTGGCCGAGGTGACCGCCGCACTTCGCGCACACGATCTCGTCTCGGCTCATGCCGAGCGAGCTGTCGGACGCGACCTTGACGCTGTCGTCCGTCGCGGGGGCGAAGAAGCTGGGCCAGCCCGTACCCGATTCGAACTTCTCGGTGGAGTGGAACAGGAGGTTGTGGTCGGCCGCGCAGAAGAAGTCGCCGGCGCCGTGCTCGCTGGCGAGCGGGCT
>JAYTLP010000514.1:0-4058 GCA_043729375.1 Myxococcales bacterium | reverse complement strand
GAATCGAGCCTGGCCACGATCTGACCCTTCGTCACGATCGAATTGTAGTCGGCCATGAGCTCGGAAACCCGCCCCGAGATCTGGCTGCCGACCGTCACGTTCACGAGCGGCGAGAGCGTACCCGTCGCGGTGACCTTCGCCTCGATGCGGCCGCGACGCACGGTCGTGGTCACGAAACCCGCCGGGCCTGCGGATGCGCGATGTGCGACGAAATAGGTCGTGGCGCCCGCGAGCACGAGCAGCGTCACGAGTAGGGTCACGGCCTTGCGGCTCACCGATGGCTCCTTGGTATGCAGCGTCTGCTCCAGGCGGATTGTTCAGTACGGATTGGGGAGCGTCTCATCCCCGTGGTTGGCGGGGCGCTTGTCGATGGGCTTTCCGGTCTCGGGCCTCGCAGGTCGCACGGCATGCGGCTTCTGCGCGACCTCTGCGCGGCGTGGTTGCAGCGTGAGGTCGAGCACGTTGGCCTGGCCGACGTCCACGCCGGCCCGCGCGTCTTCATACCCGGAAAGCGACAGCGTGACCTCCGTGGCACCGCGTGGCAGCTCGATCATGCGCGGCGTCACACCGAGGTGCTTGCCCGCGATGAGGATGTCGGCGCCCTGCGGATCGCTCGTCACCTTGAGCGACGCGGTCACCGGCGCGGCCTCGAGGCCTTTCGTGTCGTCGGGTGACAGCACGATGGTGGGCTGCGTCTCGCGGTGTCCCCAGTACGGCGCCGTGATGACGCCGAGCGTGAGCGTGCCGAGCAGCGCGCCGATGGGCCACAGTGCGCGCGGCCGCGGCTCGGCTCTCGCGGCGTGGGCTTCCAGCGAGTGGCCGGAGCGGACGCGCGCGAGATCGTCGGCCATCTCGGCCATCGACGCGTAGCGCTGCGTGCGGTCGCGCGCCATCGCGTGCAGCACGATCTGCTCCATTCCCGACGAGATGGAAAGCTCCGGCCGGAGCTGCCGCGGCGGGATGAGCTCCGCCGAGAGCACCTGCGCGATGACGCCGAGGTAGTTGTTGGCGCGGAACGGCACCTCGCCGGTGAGCGCCTCGTAGAGGATGACGCCGAGCGCCCACACGTCCACGCGCTCGTCGAGCTCGTCGTCGCCACGCGCCTGCTCCGGCGACATGTACAGCGGCGTACCCATCACCATGCCCGTCGCGGTGAGGCGCAGGCTCGAGTCCTGACCGTCGTTCGACATGCTCTTCGAGATGCCGAAATCGACGATCTTCACCGACGGGCGGTCATCGCTCTCCTGATCCACGAGGAAGACGTTCTCCGGCTTGATGTCGCGGTGCACGATCGCGCGCGCGTGCGCCGCCGACAGCGCGCTCGCGGCCTGCTCGACGATGGCGAGCACGAGCGCCTCGGGGAGCGCACCCTCGCGGCGAATGCGATCGGCGAGGCTCTCGCCGCGCAGGTGCTCCATGACGATGAACGGACGGCCGTCGGGTGTCGTGCCGCTGTCGAGGATGCGTACGATGTGCTCGTGCTCGATGCTCGACGCGAGCTTGGCCTCTTGCACGAGGCGCCGCGCAACCTCCGAGCGATCGGCGTACTTGTCGCGGAGGACCTTCACCGCCACGCTGCGCGATAGCGCCTCGTGCGTCGCCTCGTAGACGGTGCCCATGCCGCCCTCACCCATGCGCCGAAGGAGCTGGTAGCGCCCCCCAAGCGTCTGCCCGAGCAGCGGATCCACCGGACCCGCGGGCGGACCCGTGGGCGGACCCGTGGGAGCGGGCGTGCTCATCCCGCGGAGTGCATCGCGTGCACAACCAGAGCGGCGACGACGAGCGCGGCCACGATGGCAGTCAGCACCACGACGCGCAGCGGCTTCGGTTTCGATGCGCGCACATCGATGAGGATGGACGGCGAGGGCGCCTGCTTCGCCATTACCGGTACGGCCTCGAGATCGTCGAAGCGCTCGATGGACGGGGGTCGTGGCTGCAAGAACCACTGTCCCGACACGTCCCCCGCGATGTCTTTCAGCGGCAGGTCCGTGTGACGGCGCTCGACGCCACCCGGCCCCGAATGCGGCACAGTCGGCGCCGTCCGCGGATCGCCGTAGGAGCCCTTGCACTCGGGCGAGCAGAAGTAGTGGGTGACGCCACCGTAGATGCCGACGGCGCGTGCCCGCAGCGGGTCGATGACCTTGCCGCAAACCGGATCCCGCATGGCTGTGTCAGCGTCCAATGATGGTCTCGCACGAAGCTCCAGGAGCGACGAGAACCAGCTCCCGGCGAGCATTTGACACTAGCACGTATTCGGCGACCCTTACGCCGCCCATGACGTCCACGTACCGAGACGAGCACCTCCGTGTGCTCTGGAGAGACGAGCACCTCGTGGTGGTCAACAAGCCATCGGGGCTCCTCGTCCATCGCGGCTGGGGGCGCGACCGGGACGTCGCGATGACGCGTGTGCGCGACGCGCTCGGTCAGCACGTGAATCCCGTGCATCGCCTCGACCGCGCGACGTCGGGCGCCCTTCTCTTCGCGCTCTCACCCGTGGCCACCACGGCGCTCGGGCTGCTGTTCCAGGAGGGCCGCGTCGAGAAGACCTACCGCGCACTCGTGCGGGGCGTGCCGGCCGCCGAGGGCACCGTCGACAGCCCCGTCCCCCAGACCGAGGACGGCCCGCGCGTCGCCGCCGTGACGCGCTACCGCTTGATCGCATCGTCCGCGGTGGACCGCTGCTCGCTCGTCGAGGTCAGTCCCGAGACCGGGCGCCTGCACCAGATCCGCAGGCACATGAAGCACCTCGGTCACCCGCTCATCGGCGACGTGAACTACGGGCGCGGCGAGCTCAACCGACACTACCGCGCGACGTACGGCCTGCACCGCCTCGCACTGCACGCGTGCTCGCTCGCGTTCGCGCACCCGCTCACCGGCCTGGCTCTGCGCATCGAGGCACCGATGCCCGACGATCTCGCGGGCCCACTCCACGCGCTGGGACTCCTCCCGAGTCGCGACCTCTCCCTCCGGGCACAAGGAAGGCCAGGCCTGTCGTGAGCCGGCGTGACAACGTGGAAGCGCGATGTCCGCGCTGCCGGCTGTTCCAGCGCGTCTGCATCTGCTCGATCGTGCCGCGGCTCGAGACCCGGACCCACCTCGTCTTGCTCATGCACCGCGACGAGGAGCGCAAGCCCACCAACACCGGCCGCCTTGCGACGCTCGCGCTGCCGAACAGCGCACTCGTCGTGCATGGCGTGGAGGGCCGGGAGACGTGCCTCGCCTGGGAGCACGAACCGATCCTGCTGTTCCCGGGTCCGGACGCGCGGCCCATCGAAGACTACGCCGGTCGCGCCGTGACGCTCGTCGTGCCCGACGGCACGTGGCGGCAGGCGGCAAAGATGAAGAAGCGCATCCCCGCGCTGCGCGACGTGCAGACCGTGTCGCTCCCCGACGGGGACGAGACGCAGTACCGCCTACGCGCGGAGCGCCGCGAGGGTGGCCTCGCGACGGCGGAGGCCATTGCGCGCGCGCTCGGGGTGCTCGATGGCCCCCACGTCGAGGCCGCGCTCCTCGAGCTGTTCCGTGTCATGGTCGAGCGCACACTGTGGGTGCGTGGGCAGCTCGCCGCCGGCGCCGTGCACGGGGGCATCCCGCCGGCATGAGCCCGCAAAGGCCGTTGCCACGCGCCGGAAACGTCGTAGACTCACTGTCGGTTCCGAGGAGCGCTGCGACCTTTCCGGGTGGAAGGGCCAGGCTCGGAAGCCTCCGAAACGAACGGCGCTCACCCACTTGGCCTGTGGCGTGAGCTGCGATGTTCCGCGGTACTGCGTGCACGGTCCGGGTGGTCCTCGTCGCGAAGGAGCCCACATGACCACCGCACTCAAGACCGCATCTGCACCGATCGACTACGCCATCACAGACATCTCGCTCGCCGACTTCGGCCGCCGCGAGATCCGCATCGCCGAGACGGAGATGCCCGGCCTCATGGCCATCCGCGAGGAGTTCGCGAAGTCGCAGCCGCTCAAGGGCGCGCGCATCACCGGCTCGCTGCACATGACCATCCAGACGGCCGTGCTCATCGAGACGCTCGAGGCGCTCGGCGCCAAGGTCCGCTGGGC
>JAYTLP010000513.1:0-5483 GCA_043729375.1 Myxococcales bacterium | reverse complement strand
CGCGGCAAGCCGCTCAGCGCGGAGACGATGGTGCGCACGGTCGCGGGCCTCTCGAAGCTGCACAACGCGGTGCGCGTCGTCGGCGATCAGCACCACGCTGACTCTCTCCGCGCTCTCTTCGCTCGCCACAACATCGCCTATGAGGGCGTGCCCTGGACTGTCGCGAGCAAGCTCACGCGGTTCAACACGCTGCGCGCGATGATGACGGACGGTCGTGTGCGGCTGCCGGAAGAGCCGGCGACGCTCAAGCAGCTCCGCTCCGTCGGCGTCCGCCTGCTGTCATCCGGCATCGAGACGATCGAAGCGCGAGGCAACGACGATCGCGCCTACGCGCTCTGCCTCGCCGTCACCGAGGCGGTGCGCCTCGCGCCCTTCACCACGGCGGAGGGCACCACCTCGCGCACGCCAGCGGTCCGCACGTGGGACGACGCATGGCGGCGAGAGGGCCTCCACTCCGACGCCTTCAACATGTTCTGAAGCCGTCGCTCATCCCGAGCGGCGCAACGAGACAACGAATCATGAACTGCAAATCGAAAGCAACGAACGTCATGAGCATCGAAATCGCAACGTCCCGCGTCATCGCGCGGCTCGCCGAGGCCGAGCAAGCGGAGGACCGCGAACGCGTCGCGGCACTCGAGCGCGAGGCCTCGGATGCTCGCGCATCGGAAGCGCGGATCGCCGAGGCGAACAAACTCGAGACGGAGAGTCGCGCTCACGTCACTCGCGGCGATGTGCTCGACGCCGAGGCGGGAGACCTCGTCGCGCAGCTCGTCGGAATCTTCCGCGAGAGGGGGCGTCTGGCCATCAAGCGCGATGACATCGCCGTGGCCGTTCGCGTGCTGCGCGAGGAGCCCTCCCCTCGGTGGGGAGATCGTTCGATGGAAACCGATCGCAGGTCGGCCGCGCGGACGATCAAGGAGGTGATCCAGCGCGAGGGCGCCACGCTCGGCGGTTTCACCGCTTGGCTCACCGGTGAGTAAGCAAAGGACACGAATCATGATGAATCAGCAACACGACTCTCTCGACGGCGAACCGCGGCAGCTCGTCGCCCTCTCGGACAACGCGAGCGGCGACGACAACAAGCGGGTGTGGATCCAGCTCGCGGAGATCGGCGCCTTCAAGGGCCATCCGGCCGGTCACTTCGAGCTGACCAGCGGGACGTTCGCGGAGATCGTCCGCAACTTCAAGAACGACGGTCTCCCGATCCCGTTCGACTTCGAGCACGCCTCGGAGATGGATCCGCGCGGCGGCAACGTTCCGTCGCAGGGCGCGCCTGCCGTCGGATGGATCTACGAGCTGGACAACCGCGAAGCACTCGGACTCTGGGGCCTCGTCGGGTGGCTCCCCATCGCGCGCGATTACATCCGGGCCAAGCGCTACAAGTACCTCTCCCCGACGATTCGATTCGCCACGCGCGACCGCGTGACGGGAGCGCCGGCCGGCGCTCGTCTGTCGAGCGCTGCACTCACCAACCAACCGTTCCTCCGGTCGCTCGCGCCTCTCGCCGCGAGCGATCGATCCCTCAACCACGCCAACGAAAGCGCCACCATGTCCGTCTCCGTCTCCAACAACGCCGTCTCCGACTACGCCGAACGCCTGATGTCCGACGGCTACGCGCCCGAGAAGGCGCGCGCCCTCGCCATCGCGAGCGTCGCGCGCGCTGTCGCGGCGGCGGTGAACCCGACCGCTGCGCCCGCCGAGACGGTGGCCCTCTGCGCCCGCATCAACAGCGGCGAGCTGACCATCGTCCAGCTCGCCGACAAGATCCAGAAGGACCAGAAGGTCGACCGCGATACCGCGTTCGACCGCGCCGGGACGATGCTGCGCGCGTCGCGCTGATCCACTGCTGACAGGGCGCCGTGTTGCGAGCGCGGCCCCTGTCCGCTCTCTCTCCCCGAAAGGAACACCACTCATGGCTCACGAATCACGCACCCACGCCGACGCGGTTTGGATCCCGGGCTACGTCGTCCCGCGCACCGACTTCGAGGATCTCGATGCGAAGGCGTTCCGCGCCGTCAACGGCGACACGGGCGGCACCCACGCGCCCACCACGCCGATCGTTCTCACCGGTGGCCTCCAGGTCACGGGCCCCACCACGGTGCAAGGAGCGGGCGTCCTCGCCTCCGCAACCAGCATCCAGCTCGGGGACAACGAGTACCCCGATCTTGCCGAGGGGCACGCCGGCCGCTTGCGCACGCTGCTCCAGTCCACGATCCCGTTCATGACCGTGGGCGCCGTCCCTGGCGTTGTCGTCGCAAGCCCGAAGTACGCGGCGGCGCAGCCTGTCGCTCTGACGCTGGTCGACTCCCGCGGCGCCGAGACGTCACCCGAGTTCCTGATCCCGCTCCGCGTCCACAACGGCGCGACGCTCGACCGGCTCACGTTCACCTTCCGCGTTCCCGAGCTGCGGCGTCGATCGCCCGACACGATGCCGCGCTTCCGCGTCTTTCGGCGCGATGCGTACGGTCACGTGAGCGTGCTCCAGGCGACGGCCCTCGCCGATGGCTACGCCTCACCCGAGAACCCCGGCTCGGGCGTCACCTGGTACGCGAAGGGAGACGCGCAGACCTTCGAGTACGTGTGCGATCAGAACAACGTGATCGACGTCGCTACGTACGTGTACTTTGCACACGTCATCGAAGAGACCGGAGCGACGGACTACCCGCAGCGTCTCCTGATGTACAGCGAAGCGGCGGTGATCTTCGCGAGCACCGGCAGCGTGGATGACCTGATGCCCGATGGTCCGCGCCGGGGCAAGGCGATCTTCGACGGCGTAGACAGCGGCTACGACTCCGCGCCGTTCATCTACAAGGACGCGAGCTACCCGCCGCGACCCTTCTCCGTGCTCGGGGTCTACAACTCCGGCTCCAACGCGGCGGACAACTGGCACCGGACCATCGGCTTTCACACGACGGAGCACCTCGCGCAGAACAACGGCGCGCTGTTCTTCGTCGCTGGAGGCCTCACGGAGAGCGACCAGGTTTGGCAGATGAAGGTCGCCATGCCCTTCGTGCTCGGGACCTCGGTGATCGGCTTCGACCGACCGGATCCACGCGGCAACGTCTACCACTCGATCGAGCTGCACTTTTCCAACATCACGACCTGCCGTCCGCAGTGAAAGCATCGACCATGAACGCCACGCACACCGCAGCCGACGCTGCACATCAAGAGCTTTGGTCCTGCTACCGCGAGGCGATCTTGCGCGACGAGTGGGCGTACCGTACGAGCGGGATCCGAGACGCTGTCTCGATCGTGATCGCCGGCTCGCTCACCTGCGATGGTGTCGACGTCGCCACCGTGGTGCGCCGCGCCGACGTGCGCGCCGCGCTCGACGCGATCCGCCCCGAGGCGCTCGGCTACGCGACGGTGGAGCACATCTTCGCCAAGGCCATCGAGGGCCCCACAACCATGGTGATCGCCGTCGCTGGCGCCAGCCGACTCGCTGACGTCATCTTCGCGGAAGCGGGCTTCCCCTTCACCGGTCCGGGCGGAGAAGCGTAGTAGCTGCGCGGACCTCGGGGTCATGTGTAAACGCTTGAGCGGGGCAAGCGTTTACATGTACTTGACATGCATATTGATCAATTCTTGAAGCCCTCTGCGGCCCCTGTCAGAGTGTACTCACGATGGTCGAACGGAATCGCAGCATCCGGCTCCCGGTGACCGAGGACGAGATCCGCATGGCGCATGAGCTGGCCGAGGCGGAGGGCCTGACCATCACGAAGCTTCTGCGCGCCGCGCTCCGTCGAATGTACGAGGAGCGGTTCGGCCGCAAGGCGCCGAGGCGCAAGTCACGCACGTAGTCACGAGGTGCCCGAGGGGGCGTGGTCAGCAACAGCACCCGAGGGCATCATGAGCAAACGAAGCGACAAGATCGACGCTGCCATCAACGCCGTGTGCGAGCGAGCGAAGGAGCTTGCCACCGTTGCCGCCTACGAGGCCGGTTGGCGCGAGCGTCACGCGGTGGGGATCGCCGTCGAGGACGGTAGCCTGGACGCGATCACGGGCGACCTCGCCACGCCGACGGCCCTCGGCATCATCGAACTGCGCGCGCGCATCGCGGGGCTCTGATGGCCAACCCCTCCAAGCGCGTCGGCACGATCGAGCCCTACAAGGACGTGGCGGGCAAGACGGCCTACCGAGGACGCATCCGCCTCGGCGACGGCACGCGCCACCGCTTCGACGTGCCCCCGGCGTTTGGGTACTCCGAAGAGCGGGCGCGCGAGTGCGTTGCGTCCGTGCAGGAGGCCGAAGATCGCGACGGGAGGATCCTCGCCAAGAAGCTCGCGAAGGGCGCGCTCCCGCCCGTCGGCATCGACGGCGACGACGCGCTTACGGACGTCGCGGCCAGCTGGTTTCGCTCATGGGTCGCCTACAAGACCGCGCGAGGCCAGACCTCCGCGGCCGACAAGTGGTCCCACTACGTGCACCACATCAGGCCGAGCCTCGGCGCGAAGCACGTGAAGGACTGGACCGGCGAG
The DNA here is from genome assembly GCA_043729375.1 of Myxococcales bacterium. Lineage (GTDB taxonomy): Bacteria > Myxococcota_A > Polyangia > Palsa-1104 > Palsa-1104 > JBDTCO01. The sequence continues at coordinate 1,005 of JAYTLP010000513.1, read as the reverse complement.
GATCTCCGTCGCCTAGTCGGCGCGCTCGATCGGCGAGTCACTGCCGGCGAGCTGGCGTGGAAGACCGCGCGCAACGTGTGGGCGACGACAACGAAGGCGTGCGACGACGCGCGCAGCTCGAAGGACGACGCGCTGCGGGTCCGGCGCGACGACCCCACCGAGGGCATCGAGGGCCCCGACGGCGGCATCGAGCGCGGCAAGGCGTACTTGTACCCGAGCGAGGTGGTCCGGTTCCTCGCTTGCCCTCTCGTGCCCGCGCGGTGGAAGCGCGTCGTGGCGCTCGCGGTCTACCTGATCCCTCGGGACGGCGAGCTGCGCGCGCTCCGGCTCGCGGACGTCGACCTGGAGCACGGCACCATCCACGTGCACCACTCGTGGGACCGCCGAGCCCGCGCCGACAAGAGCACGAAGAGCAAGCGCTCGCGGCGCTTCTCCTTCGAGCCGACGATCGCGCCGTTGCTCCAGCTCATCGCGGACGAAGCGAACGGCGCCCACGTGACGGCGCTCCCGAGCGAGCGCGACATGGCGCGCGGGCTGCGGCGCTGGCTTCTCAAGGCCGGCGTCACGCGGGCCGAGCTGCACACCGACACCCCGACCAGCCGCGCGATCCGCTTCCACGACCTCCGAGCGACCGGGATCACGTGGATGGCGGTCCGCGGAGACGACCCCCTCAAGATCATGCAGCGAGCCGGGCACACCGACTTCGCGACCACCCAGCGCTACGTCCGCGAGGCCGAGGCGGTCGCGGCGGGGTTCGGCGACGTCTTCCCCGCCCTGCCCTCCGCGATGCTCCTGAACGCGCCGGAGGACCGTCGCCAGAACGACGAAGGGACCGAGGATTGCTCCCCGATCCCTTCTGAAGTGGCCCACCGAGTGGCCCAGATTGTCACTGTAACTGCCGTTTCCGGCCGAAATAGTTGGCGGGGCGGACGGGACTCGAACCCGCGGCCTCCGGCGTGACAGGCCGGCGTTATAACCAACTTAACTACCGCCCCAACTCGATTC
>JAYTLP010000512.1:0-3997 GCA_043729375.1 Myxococcales bacterium | reverse complement strand
CTGCCTCTCGTCCAGAAGCGGCTCGGCGCTGGCGTTGCCATCGATGCCTCGAGCGGCCTGTTCAAGAGCGCCGACGGCAAGGCGCTCCTCGTCTACCTGCGGCCCGCGCGCCCGGGATCGGATCCGGAGGCCACGCGGGCTCTCGTCGCGGCCATCGCGGCCGCCGCCAGGTCGCTCGGGGCCACGCTCACCGAGGGCGACTTCTCGGGCGGCGCCAACGTCGAGCTATCGCTGACCGGGCCGTCGATCTACGCGCTGTCCTACCGCGACTGGTTACACCGCGACATGACGCGCTCGACGGTACTCTCGGCGGTGTCCGTGCTCGTGCTCTTCGGCCTGTTCTTCAGAGCCCTCCGGGTCCTGCCCCTCGTCGGCTTGCCGCTCTTCGTCGGCGTGCTGTGGACCGGTGCGCTCGCGCAGCTCGCTTTCCATCGCATCAACGCGGTGTCTCTCGCGTTCGGCACGATCCTCATCGCCATCGGTATCGACCTGCCAATCCAGCTCTACAACCGGCTGCGCGAGGAGCTGTGCGCCCACGAGCTGCACGAGGCGCTGCGCATCACGGTGACGCGTTTCGCCGTTCCCGCGATGGTCGCCACGCTCGGGCCGGCCGCAGTGTTCGCGGCCTGCCTCGTGTCGCACTTCCGCGGGCTGCGCGAGCTCGGCGCACTGTCGGCGCTCGGGCTCGTGATGAACTGCATTGCCATGCTCACGATCTTCCCGTCGCTGCTCGCGCTCGTGCCGGGGCGGTGGTGGGGCGCGCGGGCGGTCCCGGTGACGCAGGGCGGGCTCTTCCGCGGGCTCGCGAGGCTCGCCCAGCGACGGCCACGCTGGGTCGCAGGCATTGCCGTCGCGACAGGGCTCCTCGCGCTGCCGTTCGCGACGCGGCTACGCTTCGATGCGCATCTCTTCGCGCAACCGCCGCTCATGGCGCCCAGCAAGGTGCAGGCGGAGCTCGAGCGACGCTTCGGCCAGCGCGATGGTGCGGCCATCGCGTACTCCGAGCAGCCGTCCGAGGAGGCCGCGCTGGAGCAGTCGGAGCGCTGGCTCGGTGACATCGACGGCCTCAAGCGCGATGGGCTGCTCGACTCGTTCCAGTCGATCTCGCTGCTCGTGCCGTCGGTGGAGGTCCAGCGCGCCCGCTACGCGCGCGTGCACGCGGTGCAACCGGACGTGCGCGCAGAGCTCGACGCGCTCGGCCTCGACCCCACCGCGTTCGATCCCTTCCTTGACCAGCTGGAGGGTCCGTTCGCACCGATCCACGTGGGAGACCTGCCGCACGAGCTCGACTTCGTGAAGAACCTGCACCTGCACGACGGCCGCATCGCCGCCTTCTTTTACGCGCCGCACGACGCGCCGATGGGCGCGCTCGACGCGCTGGCGCAACGGCTCCAGCAGACCGCCGGCACGGTGGTGACGGGCAAGCCGTTCCTCGAGCGACTGCTGCGCGAGATGGCGCAGAGCGATCTCGCGCGCGCGACGACGCTGGCCGTCGGCCTGGTCGTGCTGCTCGTTGCGCTCTACCACCGGCGCTGGCGACCGGCGCTGGCGATCCTCTTGCCACTGGCGCTCGCCTGGTCGCTGTTCGCGGCAGCGCTCGCGCTCTTCGGGATCCCGCTGAACCTCTTCAACCTGCTCGCCGTGCCGCTGGTGGTGGGGTACGGCATCGACGACCACGTTTTCCTCGTCGACCGCTATGCGGAGCATGGCAGCGTCGAGGAAGCGCTCGCCTCGACCGGCCAGGCAATCCTCGTCACGTCGCTGGCGACGATGGCCGGCTTCGTGCCGCTCGCGCTGGCACGCTTCCCCGCATTGCGGCTCCTCGGCCTGTCCGGCGCGCTCGCCGTCGGCCTGTGCCTGTGCGCTGCGTTCGCGCTGCTACCGGCGCTGCTGGTGCTGTTCCACGGCGAGCCCGGGGAGCACGGTCCGGCGCAGTGACTACTTGCCGAGCTCGGAGATGCGGTTGGTGAGCTCGGTCTTGAGCTCCTTGGCCGGCGGCTTCGACCCGAGGTAGACGTTCCACATCGCGCGCGCGAGCTTCGCATTCTGCACGCCACCCTTGTTCTGGCCTCCGATGCTGACCTCGAGCCGGCCCGCGTTGTCGGTGTGGAGCACGAGCTCGTCGCCGCTCTTGAGATCGCGGTCGACGAGCTTGAGGAACGCCCGCGCCGCGTCGCGGACGTCGGCGGGCGCCTTCTCGGAGAGCTCCTCGCCGAGGCCCTCGGTGAAGGCCTCGCGCACCTTGTCGGCGCCGACGTCCCGGACGAAGTGCAGGACACCGAGCTTGTCGAACTGCCCCCAGATGATGAACGAGCCGGCCTTGTCACCGGCTGTCACGTGCGCCTGGTCACTCCCACCCGCCTTCGTGGCGAGCGACGAGAATGCGCGCTTTCCGTCGGTGGTATCGACGTAGAGCCCCATCGCATAGACCTTCACGAAGAACTTCGTCCGGACACCCGCGCCGACGAGTGTGTACGACTTGCCTCCGACCGACTTCTCGGACTCGAAGCTGACTCCAGTGGCGTGCTCCGTGACCTGCTCGGCAAGCGCCGCATTGGAGAGGCCGAACAGGAGGGCTGCAGCGAGAGTGGAAAGGATGCGCATGACTCCGGCTACCAAGCGCGTCCTGCGGGGTCAAGCCGGCCGCGACCGCTGGCGTCACGGCCGCAACCCGCTATGGTCGCGGCATGTCCGAGGACCCGAGCACGAAGCCCGCATCAGAAGCGGAGAAGCCGCCCGAGTCGAAGATCGAGCGCTTCATCACGAAGTACTCCGCATTCCTCTCGAGCTTCGTGATCGGCATCGCAGGGCTCGTGGCCACGTCGATCTGGCAGTGGCGGCAGTCCGAGATCGCGCAGAAGCAGTCTGCGAGCCAGCAGAAGCTGGCCGAGATCAAGGCCGACAACGACTGGCGCATCGAGCGCGCGGAGATCCTCAGCAAGAACATGTCGGTGTTGTCGTCACACGGCGCGCAGTCTGCCGAGGCGCGCTACGGTGTTCTGCTCTCGCTCACGCGCGCCAACATCCTCGACCCGGAGCTGACCGTCTCCTACGCGCTCGAGCTCGGCAAGGACAACCCCGGCTACATGCGGAGCGTCCTTGCCTCGACGGGCGCCAAGGACTACGCCCAGCTGCTCCACGCCTTCGAGCTCACGTGCATCCAGCACTACGGCGTCGCGAAGAATGTGGATGCGTGCAAGAACGACGTCGTCAGCGAGCGCTCCGATCAGATCTCGCAGCTCGTCCTCGACGAGCAGCAGGCCGCCAACACGCAGGGCAAGCCGGGACCGGTGACTCTGCTCGCCAACGAGGGCGCCGTGCAGGAGAACGCAGGCAAGGTGGCGTGGCTGTTCGAGCCGTACCTCACCGATCTCTACGAGCGCCGGCAATTTGCGGACATCACGCGCTTCGAAAACAGCTCGGCGGGCGCACACCTCGTCAGCGCGCTCGACCTCGCGACAGCGCGGACCGGTGAGTTCGTGACCTCCGACGAGGCGGTCTCGCTCGCGAAGTTCCACTCCGAGCAGCGCCACTGGCTCGCGGGGTACCTGTTCGGCCGCACGTGTGACGCGGACTGCAAGAAGCACGTCCTCGACGTGATGGTCAGCGTCTACGGCGAAGCGCAGGGCGACTACGACGATACGCTCGTCAAGCTCCTCCTCCGGCCGCGCGCGGAGGTAGGCACAGCCGTGGCCCGTCTTCACCAGCGCATCCTCTGGTGCCAGATCGACAACGACGACCTCGTGTCGTTCCGCGACAACGTGCTCGTCCCGGCGCTCGAGGAGGCGAACGCAGGCCACGCTGCGGCGTCGACGGGGCTGGCCGACATCCTCGCGCTCATGGCCATCTCCCCCGAGCCCACGGAGCCGGCCAGCAAGGTGAAGTTCGACGCCGCGCTCGACACGGCGAAGAAAGCGCACGCGACGGACTACCAGAAGAGCTACGTCTCGCGCCGCACCACGGCCGACCGCGAGCGCAAAGACCCGCCTCCCGTCAT
>JAYTLP010000511.1:0-4722 GCA_043729375.1 Myxococcales bacterium | reverse complement strand
GTCCGACTACGCCGCGCGAGTGGCGCCGCGTCGTCGATCCTCGTGGGCAAGGAGCGGGGCAAGCTCGTCGTGCTCGCGGGCATCGAGCGGCCGAACCTGCGCTGAACGTGAGCGAGCTACCGCCAGTTTCCAGGAAGGCACGGGTCGGTGCCGCGCTGCTCGCCGAGGCGCTGGCATCGGACCCCTCGAGGGATGCGTCGCCGGCGCGAGCCCTTGCCGAGCGTTTCTTCGGGCGACCCACCAGCGCGCCGTCCCTGCCGAAGCACGAGCGAGCGCGCGCGCTGCTTTGCGCAATGCGCGACGGGATGCACGAAAAATAGTGCGCGACCGGAACGTCACATGGGTGGGGCTCGTGGGTGCGGTCGGGCTGCTGGCCTGCGCCTACGGCGGTCTGCTCGATGGCGCGTACGTGTGGGACGACGTATTCCTCGTCGAGGGCAACCGCACGCTGCACGACGCGGGCGGCCTGCGTGCAATTTTCACTTCGGATCTTTGGAGCTCGGTGGGCGAGCCACGCTCACAGCTTTACCATCCGCTGCCGATGCTCACGCTGTGGGTGCAGGCGCACTTCGGCCTGCTGTCCGTGGTTGCGGGTCGCGTGGTCAACCTCGCGCTGCACCTTGCCAGCGCGCTCGGCCTCGTAGCGTTGCTGCGTAGGCTCGGTACTTCGATCGGCCCATCGGTGCTCATCGCGCTCGTGATGCTCGTCCATCCGAGTGCCGTCGAGACGGTCATGTGGCTCACAGGCAGGCACGATCTTCTCGGCGTCGTCTGCGCGCTGACGGCGCTGCTCGTGTGGCCGCGGCGCGACGAATGCTGGGGCCGCGCGCTCGTCTCCGCGCTCGCATGCGGCGCCGCGCTCCTGTGCAAGGAGACGTACGTCGTGGCACCCGCGCTGCTCGCGGGTCTGCTGTGGGTGGAGCGAGACCGACGAGTCTGGTTGCTCGCTCCGAGCGTGGTCGCGGTCAGCGGCGTTCTGGGCCTGCGCCACGCGCTCGGCATCCCGAGCGGTAGCAACCAGCTCGCAGCCGGCCCCGGCGAGCACCTGCGCAACTACGCCTCCATCGCCTGGCACTACAGTGCTCAGCTCGTGTCGTTCACCGACGGACCGACCATCGAGAGCTACGCCCAGCTCGGCGCCGGGGCGGTCGTCGCGGTGCTCATCGGCTGCGCCTTCGCTTGCGTGTTTGCGCTGCGCTCGGGCTCGCGTGTCGTCGCACTGGGCACGGGTTGGTTCTTCGTAGGCCTCGCGCCGCACGTGCTGAGCCTGCCGATGATCGGCCTCTACGCGAACCGCTATGCGTACTTTCCGATGCTCGGCCTGTGCGTCGTCGCCGCGGGTGCCACGCAGCTCGCCGTGAACACGCGCTTGCTCCTCCGCCGCGCGGTGTGGCTGTTGGTCGCCACGCTCCTCGTGCTCGGCGTGGTGCGCTCCCGCACGGACGCCGCCACGTGGCACGACGACGTGGCGTTGTACGCGGCTTCGGTGGAAGCTCGGCCCGAGGATGGTCGCGCGCTGTATCACCTCGGCCACGCCGTGCAGCGCCGAGACGGCTGCGCGCGCTCGCTGCCTTTCTTCGCGGCGGCCACGCGGTTCGCGCCGGACTACGTGCGCGCCTGGCGCAACCTCGCCGCCTGCTTCATCGACGTGGGGCGCCCGGCGGACGCCGTCGCTCCTGCGCGGCGTGCCGTGCAGCTCTCACCCACGGAAGCGAGCCAGCGCTACAACCTCGGCGCCGCGCTGGCGCTGTCGGGGCAGCGCGAAGCCGGCGCGGTCGAGCTGCGCGAGGCACTCCGGCTCGACCCGTCCTACGCGCGCGCTCGTACGTTCCTCGAGCACATGTGATGCCCGTCAGTACTTCCCGTGGCTGCGCTCCTTCGCGGGCAAGATCTCGAGGCAGGTGGTCCACCATCCGGTCTCGACCGTCTCGATGAACTCCGCGCAGATGCCTTCGGCGCGCATCTCGGCGGCGAGCGCGGCGTGATCATAGGCGACGGGGACGAGCTCGGCCGTGACGTCGTCACCCAGGTGCAGGAGCGCGTACCAGACGTTCGTACGGCCATCGTTGGCAGGACGCCCGATCGCGCCGACGTTCACAACCACGCGACCCGACGGAAGCCGACGCTGCCAGTGGATACCGGTGTGCGTGACGAGGAGGACGTCGGCCTCCTCGTCGTCGAGGAGGCGCTCGAGGAAAGCATCCGGTGACGTGGACTCCCACAGGAACTCGTTCACCCTGCGCGGCGAGCCGTGTGCCATGAGCACGCGCCGCCCCGCCCACGTGCGTCGGAGCTGCGGCGGGAGCGCGCGCAGGAGCGGGTGATGCAACGGCGACGTGTGCTGGCGCGTGTACTCGTACGAGAGCATCGCGTAGTGGTTGTCGCGCGGATCCGTGTAGCCGCAGCCGCAGTCGGGAAGGTCGTGACCGATGGAGTGGTCGTAGTTGCCCTGCATCACGACGACCCCTTCGCGCGCCAGGATCGGGAACACGCGATCCGGAGACGGGCCGAAGCCTCCGAGGTCGCCGAGGCAGTACAGCTCCGTGGCGCCGCGTCGCCGCGCATCTGCCAGCGTCGCCTCGAGCGAGACGTGATTGTTGTAGATGCCGCCGAACACCGCGACGATCACGTATTGCACGACAGCCCCTCGGCGACGCACGTGCGGCACGCTGCCCAGCGCAGGGCGATGGGCTCAGCCGCCCCGGCCAGCGTGTCACCCACGCGCGCGTCGGGCGCGTCGAGAAGGATCGGGCACGTGTACACGCCGCCGGCCGTGACGAGCCGCGAGCTGGCACACACGAGCGTCTCTCCGACGGCCGGCGCGAGCTCGCCGTCGAGGCAGTCGAGCTCGGCGACCTCGTAGTCGCGCGTGCGGCGTGGCTCGCGTCCGATGCGCAGGAGCGGCATGAACTTCACGCGCGGGCGCTGTACCCCGAGCGTGCGCACGAACGCGAGGAACGCGAGGCGCGCGGCCGGGTCGGCCATGTCCTCTTCGTGGGCGACGACGGTGAGGTTGGGGGAGAGGCCGCGCGCAGCGAGGCGAGCGACCGCCGCCGTGATCTGCGCGTGGGTGCCCTTGCCGCGCACGGGGTCATTCTGCGCGGCGGTCATGCCGTCGAGGCTGATGCGCAGATCGAACGAGTAGCGTGACCGCGTGAAGAGCGCAGCAGCGCGATCGGCGGCCGCGTCGTCGATGAGAGTGCCGTTCGTCAGCACCGTGAGCGGGCCAACCTCGAGCGCGGCCTCGCACAGGGTCCAGAAGTCAGGGTGCAGCATCGGCTCGCCGCCGGTGAAGTAGTAGTCGCGGACCCCGAGCGCGGCGGCCTCCGCGAGCGTGCGGCGCACGGCGTCGGCGGTCATCATCGGCACGCGGTCTTCCTTCGGTCCGCACGTGATGAAGCAGTGCAGGCAGGCGAGGTTGCACAGCGTGCCCGTGAGTTGCAGCCACACGGTGTCGAGCGCGAGCAGCTTCACCACCGGCGCGCGCGCTCCGGCGACCACGGGAGCGAGCTGCAGCACAGGAAGGCGACGTGACGACACGGTCTGCCTAGTCTTTCGCGCCGAGGGACGATAGGCAAGGTACGTCCTATCCGCTACATTCCTCGTCGTGAACGGACGTCGGGGACTGCTCGCGCTCGGATGCGTCGTCGCCGCCTGCGGGGTGGCCGTCCTGGTCTCGCGCTCCGAAATCGTCCCGTCGGTGCTGGTGCCACCCGGGCGCAGCGCGGAGGCGCAGGCCCGGCCGACATCGGCCAGCGAGCCGGCTGCCGAGACGGTCGACAACGATGCGCCGGACGATCCTTCGCCGCAGAAGGGGTACTCGCTCACGCGCATGGACCTCGAGCAAGCAATGCTGAAGGTGCGGACGAGCGCGCTAGGTTGCCGCGATGAAGGGACCCCGCTCGTCGTGCCGATCAAGGTCGTCATCGCACCGAGCGGCGCGGTCACGTCCGTCCTGCTGCCGCAGGAGGTGCGGGGCTCCCAGGCGGCGGAGTGCATCTCGCGGGCTATCCACCAGGCGTCGTTCCCCGCGTGGTCGTTGCCGCCACTGGTGACGCAGGTGGAGTGGAGCTACCCGTTGCGGATGGACGCCGTCGACTGATCGCGACCGCGTAGGGCCGCGAGCCGGATCGCCGTGAGTACGAGTGCGGTCCCGAGCAGCATCAGCACCGCGAGGCCCGAGGCCGCGAATGCGATGACGCGGCCTCGCTGACCGCGCGCGACGCGCAGCGGACCCACGGGCTCGAGCTGCGACTCGCTCGCGCTCGCCGTGCCGCTCGCGATCACGATGGTCACGGCCTGGTCGGAGAGGCCCGTCACTGCACCCGCGACGAGCCGCTGCAGGGAGGCTTCGTCGACCGAGAGCTTGCCGGACGTGCGCAGCAGCACCGAGGCGCGTGCCGGCGCGGGCTGCGTGTCGAGCCTCGTAACGTCGGGCAGCGCGAGGTGCACGCGCGCGGAGACGACACCGGGGATGCGCTCGAGCGTGACCTCGAGCTCCGCGCCGCGTGCTGCCTCGAGCCGCGCTTGGTCCTCGCCGAGCGACGGTAGCAGGCTGTGCTCCGGGACCGCGTCCGGATGGCGATCGCGACGCGGGAGATCGTTCGACTCGAGCAGCGCGAACGCTCGCGCTAGCTCGCCCCGCGGGACGCTCACCTGCCAGCCCGTCTTCTCGGCGCCCTCGTCGCGCGACTTGTCGGCGGCGATGCCGTGGTCCTCGAG
>JAYTLP010000510.1:0-4577 GCA_043729375.1 Myxococcales bacterium | reverse complement strand
CACTGCCACCGTCACCTTCGGCTTCGCCAAGCGCGGACTTTACGCTGCGCCTGGCTTCCTCTTTGCGGGCAAGGTCGTCGTGGCCGATATCGGCATCGCCGCGTCGCTGGCAGCCGGTGTGGAGACCCGGCTCCTCGACGAGACGATCCTCGCGTCGTTCCGGGCGCGCGATCCGCTGGGTCACAAGGGGACGCATGGGCACGTGCTCCTGATCGCCGGCTCCGTCGGCAAGATCGGTGCGTCGCTCCTCGCCGGCATGGCGGCGCTGCGTGCGGGCGCGGGGCTCGTGACGCTCGCCACGCCGCTGTCGGCGCAGGCGCGCGTCGAGGGCAAGCTGCCCGAGCTCATGACGTTCGGCTACCCCGGCGCCGATCCGGAAGGCGGCCATGGACTCGATGTCGCAAGGGCCGTGAGCGCGCTCGTGGTGGAGCTGCATGGCAAGCGCGTCGTCGCCATCGGTCCCGGCGTCTCGACCGCGCCCGCGTTCGCCGAGGTCATCGAGAAGGTCGTGTACGCGGCGGTCGCGGAGGGCATCGCCGTCGTGCTCGACGCTGACGGCCTCAACCATCTCGCACACCGGCCGAGCATGCTCGCGGGCAGGCCAGGCTCGGGCACCGTGGTGCTGACGCCGCACCCCGGCGAGGCTGCGCGGCTCCTCGGCAAGAAGGTCTCGGACATCGAGGCGGACCGGTACGGGGCCGCGCGTGCTCTCTCCGAGAAGTACGACGCGATCGTGGCGCTGAAGGGCGCGCGTACGCTCATTGCTGCGCCCGGTGGACGGATCTTTCTGTGCGCAGCAGGCGGCCCCGTGCTCGGTGTCGGTGGTACCGGAGACGTGCTGACCGGCGCGGTTGCCGCGCTGCTCGCCAACGGCAAGGCGCCTGCCTTCGAGAGCGTCGCAGCGGCCGTGTACCTCCACGCGACCGCGGCCGACCTGCTCGCAGCGGAGACCTCCCGTGGCGTCCTCGCGAGCGAGGTCGCCGATGCGCTGCCGCACGCGATGGGGTGATCGCGTTGCCACCTTGTCACTCTGCCGCGGCGGAGCGCAGACCAAAGTGCAGCGCGACAGCGCCTCCGATTGTTCGCTCCGCGTGCCATCGCGGGGTTGGCCGAGGGCACGCGCCTTGCTGAACCCCTCGGCATGGAAACTTTTCACGCCGACCTCGTCCCCGAGCTACCCCGTCTGAACGCCATCGCGCGCCGCCTGGGCTCCGATCCGGAGGACCTCGTGCAGGAGACGATCGCGCGAGCTCTGCGCTTCCGCGCCGCGTTTCGCGTCGGCAGCAACCTGCGCGCATGGCTCACGCGAATCCTCTTCAACCTCGCCGCCGGTGAGCGCCGGCGCGGGGCGCGCTATGCCCGGGCGCGCGCCGCGTTCGCCGTCGAGCCGCACGCTGCGGTGGTCGAGCCGTCGGTCGCGGCCGAGCTGCGCGGGTGCTGTCCGAGGCTTGCCGCGCAGGACCTCGAGCTCATCGTGCGCGCCGATTTCGACGGCTACACCTACGCCGAGATGGCGACCGATCTGCACGTCCCAATCGGCACCGTGATGTCGCGGCTCTTTCGCGCGCGGCGTCGCGTACACGGTGCGATGGCGGCTGCTCCGGCTCAGCGCAGGGGTGCCTCGTCGGGCAGGATCTCGAGCGCGCCGGTGGGGACGCCCTCGTCGCGCACGACGTCACGGTCGTCGGCGAGAAAGGTCACCACGAAGCCGTCGGGCAGGCCGATGCGCGCGGTCGTCGCGGGGCGCTGAAGATGCAGCAGCAGGTAGTCCGGGCCACCGCGCGGCGCGGGACGACGAGCGGATCCCTGCAGCACGATTGCATTGGCGCGGACCGCTGGATCGGCGTCGTGCGCGAGGCGCGAGAGCACATCTGACGACAGGCTGCGCTGCCGGCGCCCTAGCGCGGCAAGTGCGTTGGCCCGCACCGCCCCGACGGGATCGGCGAGATGTTCATCGAGCGCGTGGTCGGCTTCGTTCCATGCGGCTGCGTGCTGCACCTTGCCGAGCGCCCACGCGGCAGAGAGCCGTACGCCCGCATCCGCGTCGCCCAGCGCAGCGAGGAGCGCGTGCGCTGCCGCCGGGTCATCGCCGGCCAGCGCCATGTCGCCGAGCGCGGCGTAGACGCGCGCACGTCGAAGCGGCCGCCGCGCCAGCTTCGGGAGCGCGCGCAGCAGACGTTCGGCGCTGGCTGTGTCGCGCATCGCGCCGAGCAGCTCCACCGCACCTCCGGCAGCGGAGTTGTCGGTGGCTGCGAGGGCGAGGCAGACCTCGCGCGCGACGGGGTCGGGCTTGCCGCGCAGAGGTCCCACGAGCGCGAGACTCGCCGGATCGCGGGCGCGGTCCAGGCCGTTCTTCATCGTGGCGACGAGCTGGGGGACGAGCGCGCCCGCTCCCGAGTCGTCGGAGAGTGTGAGCGCAGCGATCATCGCCGTTGCGACGTCTGCAGCGGCGAGCGCCGCGACGAGGGCCAGCCGGGAGGCTGTGTCGCGCCGCTGCCCGAGCGCTGCGAGGCTCGCGCGCACGAGCGCGGGATCTTCGTCTCGTGCGGCGCGCAGCAACGTGTCCTCGCGAGCCGAGGACGTGCGGACGAGCGAGCTCAGCGCCCGGCGCTGCACCCCGCGATCCGGATCGCCGAGCGCGGCTTCCAGGGCTGCGGCGGCGCGGCTGTCACCCAGCTCGCCGAGCGCGACCGCAGCTGCCTGGCGCGCGGCGACGCCTGGATCGCCGAGTCGAGCAGCGAGCCAGGCGACCAGCTCGTCACGCACCGCGCCGGAGGGCGGGCGCGCGCGGACGAGCTGCGCATCGAAGCGACCGTCGGACGCGAGTCGAGCGAGTCCGAGCACGAGCCTCGTGACGGTGACGTCGCCGTCGTGCATCAGATCGCCAGCCACGATCAGCGCGCCGTCGTTCGGTAGCTCACCGAGCGCCGGCAGGAGGCTGGAGAGGAGCGACGCCGCGGCACCACCGGCCACGCGCAGTCCCTCGAGCGCAGCCGTGCGGTTCAGATCGTTGCGTACCGCGCGGATAAGCGCTTCGCCGGCGCGTGCTCTCAGCGCGCGTACGATGACGTCGTCGCCGGGTTCACCGGCGATGCGTCCGAGCGCAAGCGCGACCGGACCGGCAAGCGGTTCACGGGGCAAGTTCAGCATGGGCTCGAGCCGGGGCACTGCGGTCTCGGCAGCGAGAAGGCCGAGGGTCGAGATGGCTGCGGCGCGCACCTCCTCCGCGCTATCGTCGACGAGCCGCAGCACGGCCGACGCCGCGCGACGGTCGCCGAGCGTGCCGAGCGCGCGCGCAACCGCGAGGCGCACCTCGGGCGACGTATCGTCGACGTGCGCCACGAGGCCATGGACGGCGAACGGGTCGGCCAGCCTCTCGAGAGACTCAGCGGCAACGCGCCGCTGCTCGGGGCTCTCGTCGGAGAGCGCGCCGACGATCGCGTCCGTGGTCGCGCTCTTGCCCTCCAGCGCGGGCGGGCGCTCGACCAGCGCGCGGAGCGCAGCGAGCCGCACGCTCGCCTCGGGGTCGGCCAGCGCGCGCCCGAGAGCCAGCTCGACGTCGCGCCGGGGCGGCCCTCGCAGCTTGCCGAGCGCGGTCAGCGCCGCCTCGCGCAACTTCCACTCGCCATGGGTGGCCTCGTCGAGCAACGTCTGCGTCACGTCGGGCAGGCCGAGCTGACCCGCGGCCAGGGTCGCGGCCATCCTCACGGGTAGCTCGGGGTCCTGCAGCGCTCGCTTGAGCAGGGGCCGCGCGACCTCGGGATCCAGCGTCGCCAGCTGGCGCGCCGCCGACGCGCGGCGTGGCGTCTCCGCTGCGTCGAGCTCCGACGCGAGGCGTTGCAGCTCGGTGGGCGGCGACGAAGAGGCGGGCGCCGCCAGAGCCAGCGACAGCGCAGCCACGAGCGGCCGCAGCGTCGCTGGTGCACGCACGCTCAGGCCCGGAAGCCCGTGCTGATCGACGTCTTCGTGGCGCTGCCCGTCTTGAGCGCCACGAAGCGATCGGTCGGCAGGTAGAAGCGCTCGCCCTTGTGGGTGAGGACGACGACCACCTCCGGGCCGAGCTCGATGCGGCTCGCGCGCGAGACCTGCAGCGTCTCCTCGCCGACGCTGGCGTAGAGCGTCACGTCGAGCTCCTCGGAGAAGAGGTACGCCGCGCCGTCCTTGCGGACGCCGGGAAGTTCGCTGAGCACGTTCTCGAGTCGGAGGTGGGCCATGCGTCGACTCTACGGCCGGGTGGCCGTCGGGGCAACCGGTCTACTTGAAGCCGAACGAGAACGACGCGTGCGTCTTGCTGCCGTTGAACTTCGGGAACGCAATCGCCTGCATTTTTCCGTAGATGCAGCTCGCAAACGCGCCCGTGGTCTGGCCGTTCACCTTCACGCCTTGCACGGTGCCCGAGCCCTTGATGATGAAGTCGAGGTCGACGTTGCGCAGGCTCGAGTTACGCGAGCGCTCCTCCATCATGCAGCCCGTGAGCAGCTTGAAGTTCTGCGTCATCACGCGCTGGACGGTCGGACCGTCGAGCGTCTCGTCGCCGCCGCCCTCGGTCGCGTCGCCGAGCACCGTGGTGTCGTCGA
>JAYTLP010000509.1:0-3840 GCA_043729375.1 Myxococcales bacterium | reverse complement strand
GGCAGCCCTCCTTCGTTGACCAGGCGTCCGATCGCTGAGTAAGCCCGCGCGACCATCTGGGGATCGGTGGCCGTGCCGCCGGTGTTGGCGATCGGGGGCGGTGCGTTCTGATTCGTAGCCATCTGAGAGACTCCGTTCGTTCGAGTGGATGCGTGCGCCCCGTGCCGCTGCTGGTAGCGCCAACGGCGGCGGTTGAAGCTGTCTTCGTTCATGATGTTCGTCCCCGCGGTTGGCGCGACGTCGTACGCATGGTCATCGTGTCCGGTGCGGGATCGCTCTGCCCGCGTGCGGCGCACCTGGATCGGACCGGTTTCGTTTCAGGCGCTTCGTCCTTCTCACTGCTGAGAAGTCGTCGACGGGCGCCGTCATCGCCTGCGCGATGAGCGCCGCGATCTCGTCCTCGCAGCCGATCGGATCGGTGAACAAGTTCTGGAGCGCATCGCGTAGGTTTCGCTCCGCCGCGGTGAGGGGCGCGCCTTCCGTGCGACGAGACGCGAGGAGCGCGAGCGCCGATCGGATACGACGCGGCACTTCCTCCCGGCTGATCGCACGCGACAGCGCTCTATCGAAGCTCGTCGGCTGCATGGCATCACCGCGCCCCGCGGATCGGGTTGGCCGGGTCCTCGACGGAGAACCCGCCGATCGCGCGCGTCATCCAACCGGGGTGCACGTCGAGCGGGTCGGGCGTCTGGCCGCCGCGAAGGTACCGCCGCTCGTAGTCGCCTTTGCTCAGCTGGCTCGCGTGCCATCCGAAGATCAGCGAGAACCCGGCGACGATCTGCGGCAGCGCGAGGCGAGCGAGGTTCAGCGAGTCGGGGATCTTCTCCTCCTTCCGCTTCATGAGCCGGCGGCGGAAGTCAGTCACCGCCGCGTGCTCCTTCTCCAGAGGCCCGCCCGTGCGTTGGGCCCGAAGCTCCAAACGCTTTCCGAGTTGCTGGAGCGAGAGCTTCGCGAGCTCGTCAACGATCACGGTCACGGCCTGCGTGAAGATCAGCTCGCGGTCCTCGTCACCCGCGGCGATGTACCCATCGAGGAGCGGACCGTACGCGCTGGGGAGCAGCGTTCGCAGCTCGTCGCGGGCGGCCGTGATCTGCGCGAGGCGATCCATTGTCATGGGCGTGGAGAACGCGAGCAGCCCGTTGTAGTCGGCGAGCGTCGCGGTGATGGCGCGGTCCGCGTCCCGAAGGGCATCGACCGCGTCCGTCGCGAGCTTCTCCCCCTGCTTCGTCTTCGTCTCGATCAGCTGTCGAACCGTCGCATCCCAAACGACGCCGGAGACGCCGCGGGCTGCGTCCAAGACGGCTTGTTCCCGTTCCTTCGGCGTCGTGAAACCTTGTCGCGGGACGTTCGCTGACGCTGCTTCCGCAGCCGCGCGCGTGGCCTGCGCCGACTTCATGAAGTCGTACATCGCCGCTTGGGCGTATTCCCGCATCAGGGGTAGCGGAGCCCTGACGGCGTCGATCGCGAGGATGAGCGGGGCGACATACTTCTCGCGCGCGAACGGCGCGAGCGATTCCTCGCAGGCCGCGAGCCGCTCGTCGATGCCCTGGAGGGCGAGATTCTTCGGGGTCGGGAGGTCGGTGACCTTGTGACCGGGTAGCTTGATCGATGTGAATGCCATGACGTGATCTCCTCTGCTGTTGCGGTGTCGTGTGTCGTTCGTTACCGGCCGCCGCCGCCCATCTCGGGGATGCGGCGGTTGACGTTCTGGAGCCACGCGGGCGTCAGGGGCGCCGAGGGGGGCTCGTCGTTGTCGTCGGCCTGGTCCTGCTCGGCGAGGGGGTAGCGGGGGTCGTGCTCGGCGAGGAATCGCGCGCGCGTGTCGACCGTCAGCTCGCCGTACAATTCGCGGAGACGTTCATCCGTCTCCGGTGTGCTCGCGCCGCTCGCGAGCATGTTTGCGCACCACACGTCGAACAGCTCGGTTCCCGCCGGCGGCGCCACGGGGATCTCCACGGTCTCGCCGCTTGGGAGCTTCGTCTTCTGGAGGTGGAGCGTGGACGCCTGGGGACCGATGCCCGGCTCGATTCGGAACATGCGCTGCTCGCGGATGTTTCCACCGGTAGCCACGCCGCTCTTCTGCGCCCGCTCGACCATCGCGAAGCGAGCGTCGGTGCGGTCGTCGTGCTCTGACTTCCGCTCGGGTGCGGCGTAGCTGAAGAGCCCGGTCGAGCGCATCTTCATGCGGATCTTCGACAGCTCCCTGTTCGCGTCGTTGTCGTCGAGAAGCTCGATCGTCCGTGACCGTAGGCGCCCCATGAAGACCTCGGCGCGACGTGCCTGCGCCGCGAGGTCGGTCTTCAAGAGTTCGGTCGCGACGCCGTAGTGCCTGAACCGCGAGCTTGCGAGATCGAAGGAGAACTGATCGATCGGGAGCGAATGGATCCCCCACTCGCGCAGCTTCGCGGCCATCTCACGGATCACGTGCTCGGGATCGCCGCCGCCGGGTCGCCAGACCCAAAGCCCATCCTCGACCAGGACATCACGCGCTTCGCCGCTCGGGAGTCGCCGCGATTCGAGGTGCCCGATCGACAGCGCGGAGAAGTCGCGACGGAAGCCGAGGTCGGCCGCGGCAACGTAGTGGAAACCGGAGCGACGACGCCGCTCGCGCACGCCGGTCGCGACGCACGCCGCGATGTCATCGGAGTCGAGAAGGGCATCTTCGGCGTGGCCGGGCTTGCCTTCAAACTCGCGCGCGAATGTGCGGGAATCGCCGCCGGCGAGTCGCCAGCATTCTTCCTTCGTGTGCGACGGGACGATCTCCCATGTCGCCATGCCCTTCATGGCGAGGATCGGTCCGTCGGTCTTTCCGTGGAACTTCTCGGTCAGCTCATGCTGAACGCCATCCGCCGCCCACGCTTGACTGAAGCTGTAGAGCGGGCCGCCCGTCGAGAGCAGCATGGGGCGCACCGATTCGAGGAAGCTCTTGTCGAACTTCGCTCCGTCGATCGCCGTCTGCGACTTCGCGAAGTCGTCGAGGAACTGTCCCTTCGCGGTGTCCGAGCTGCCGTGCTGGACGTTCTGGACCATGCACGTGATGTCGACGGGACGATCGTGAAGGGAGGCTTCACCGTCGCGGCGGTCGAAGGGCACGCCCAGCCGATCGAGAAGGCCGAGCGATGTCGAGAACAGCGCCTTCGTCTTCTCCAAGATCGACGCTGACAGGAACACCTTGAAGCGCTCGCCCGGCGCGCCGTTCTTTTCGTACTGCGGATCCAGCGCGCAGCTGACGAGGGCGCACGACAGGAAGCGCGATGTCTTCCCGACGCGCCTCGGGAGCGTCGCCCAGAACTCCCGGTAGGGGCGCTTCGGCTTCGCGATCCAGGTGCCGGTCAAGCGGCGGAAGATCTTCACCTCAGCATCCGTGAGGTCCTCGCTTCCCATCAGCTTCAGCACCGTCGCTTGCACGGGCGACAGTGGAAGCTCGGCGAGGACGGCGACCTGATACGGGCTCGGCGGATTGTCGTAGTCGATCATCGTGTCCCCCTTCGCCCGCAGCGGAGCGCTTGAATCTGCTCGATCGTTGCCCGCATTGAAGCCGTCGACTCGAACGGCGCGCACTCGCGCACCTGGGTTTCCAGGAACTCGATCTCCGTCGTCGATGCACCGAATGGCCTCATCGCGATCGACGGCTGGGCGATCGTTGCCGGCCTTGTGATCGTGCCGCGCCATCGCTCGAACGCGCCGTGCACGGCGACCAGGACGTCGACCTCAGCACCCGCCTCGCGCAGGAGGGACCTGTCGTCCGGCGAGCGCGGGCCGCGTCGTTGCGGAAGTATGAAGCTCCGGCCTGAGGCGTCACGCATCACGACCTCCCGATGCCCACGCGCGGAGACGAGC
>JAYTLP010000508.1:0-4231 GCA_043729375.1 Myxococcales bacterium | reverse complement strand
AAGAGCGCGACGCTTGCAGCGCTGGCGCAGGCGGCGCTGTCGAACGCGGCGGCGCGAGGCCAGGGCAAGCTGCTCATCACGCTGGAAGAGCCCGTCGAGTACGTCATCGCGTCCCGCGCCGCGGGCATCGTGCGTCAGCGGCAGATCGGTCGCGACGTGCACGACTTCCCGAGCGGCCTCCGCGACGCGCTGCGCGAGGACCCGGACATCCTCCTCATCGGCGAGATGCGCGACCCCGAGACGATCGGTCTCGCGATGACCGCGGCCGAGACGGGGCACCTCGTGCTCAGCTCCGTGCACAGTCGCTCGGCCGCCTCCACCGTGGAGCGCATCGTCGACAGCTACCCGCCGGGGCGTCAGCAGCAGATCCGCGTGCAGCTCGCGGACGCGTTGCGCGCGGTCGTCTCGCAGCGACTCGTGCCATCGATGCGCGGCGGTCGCGTCCCTGCCGTCGAGATCCTGCGCGGCACGTCGAGCGTCGGCAGCCTCATCCGCGAGGGCAAGACGGCGCAGCTCACCACCGCCATCCAGTCGGGTCGCAAGGACGGCATGGTGCCGCTCGAGCGCAGCCTTGCAGACCTCGTGCGCGCGCAGCAGATCACGCGCGAGGAGGCGCACCACGCCGCGAACGACATCGCGACGCTGATGCAGTTCCTCGGTTGATGCGAGCGCGCGCGCCCGGTCAGTAGCGCGTGCGATCCGGATCGGGCGAGGCGAGGATGGCGGCGAGGTCGCCAGAAGGCACCGTCGGACCGCTCGCGCTCATCGGGCCGCCGAGCAGGTCGATGGGTGCCGGCGGGAGCTCGAGCGTGGGCGCCCAGCGCTCGTTTCCCGCGTTGCAGACGAGGAGGACGGCGTCGGCACCAGACGTCATGCGGACCGCGCGATGCACGCCGTTGTCCATGAGCACGCTCGACGTACCTTCGCGAAGCGCCTTGTGACGTCGTCGGACGGCCACGAGTCGAAACGCGCCCCCATCGACGAGCGCCCCGCGGCCGGCCGCGAGCGCGAGGCCGGCCTGAAGCGCGCCGTGCGTCTCGAGCAGCCCATCACCGGCGCCGAGCGAGGCCATCGGAACGGCAACGCCATCACGACCCGAGGCGAGCGCCAGCGAAGCGGTCTGATCGATCCAGAGCGAATGCGCCGACGGGAAGCGCCGCTGCGTCTCCGCATCGATGGGTGCGCCCACGAGCCCATCGAGCGCGTGACGGGCGATGAGGCCCGCGGTCTGCGTCGCCTCGCCCTCGACGAACACGCGCAGGCTCGCCTTGTGCGCGCCCTCGACGATCTCCTCGATGGCCGACGGCTCGAGCCCCGCGGGCATCACGATGCCATCCGCACCTGCGTGCCCCGCGTCGACGACGGTCGCGAGGTCGCGCGCGCGCACGAGGAGCGGCCGCGCGGGGAGCGGCGAACCGACCACCGTGCTGCGGCGAAGAACGCTGCCCGCGAGGCGAAGCTCGACGGTATGGCCACCGGGAAAGAGACCACGCAGCTCGCAGCGGAGCGCGACGCCGGCGCGCGCGCAACCGCTCGCGCGCGGACGACCATCGATCAGCAGCTGCGCCGCACCGCCGCGGTCCTCGACGACGAAGCTCCACGTGGCCTGCGTGGACTCCGACGACACGAGCCGCATGCGCGGCGTGGTGACGAAGCTCGCGCAGCCTGCGAGCAGGACCACCCCGAACACCACGTGTTTCACGCGGTGCAGACCGCTAGCTCTGCCGACGCGGCCGCGTGACTGGGACGACGCGCGACCGCCCGGTGGGTGCGGCTTCCGGCTGCGCGAGGTTGGTGAACGTCGCCTCACGTTCTGGCGGCTCCTCGAGGCTGACGACGGGCGTGGCCTCGATGTGGCTGCGGACGAGGAGCCCCATCTCGCGGGCCTCGCGCTCCGCGGCCAGCATGCACGTGCGATGGTCGATGGACGTGCCGGCCTCCGCGGCCAGGAACGCGGCGCGCACGGCCGCGTTCCGGATGTTACCGCCCGCGAGCTCGTACAGCGCGCCCAGCTCCGTGGCGTCGACGTCGGCAGCGACGTCGGCGTCGCGCGGAAAAATCTTGGTCCACAGCGCGGCGCGCGCATCGGCATCGGGCTTCTCGAAGCGCATGCGGAACGTGAGACGCCGCTTGAACGCGGTGTCGATGGTGTCCTCGTAGTTGGTGGTGAGGATGGTGACCCCGCTGAAGGCCTCCATGCGCTGGAGCAGGAAGTTGATCTCGAGGTTGGCGTAGCGATCGACCGACGACTTCACCTCGGTGCGCTTGGCGAACAGAGCGTCGGCCTCGTCGAACAAGATGATGGCGTTCGACCGAGCGGCCTCGTTGAAGACCTTTCCGAGGTTCTTCTCGGTCTCGCCGATCCACTTCGAGACGATGCGCGAGAGGTCCACGCGGAACAGCTCCATGTCGAGCTCGCGCGCCATCACGCTCGCGCACATGGTCTTGCCCGTCCCCGGCGGCCCCGCGAAAAGCGCGGAGACGCCCTGCGCGAGGCTATGTCGCGCGCCGAAGCCCCAGCTGTCGTAGACGCGCTCGGCGTGCCGCACGTACGAGATCATCTCCTTCAGCGAGTGGTACACGTCGACCGGAATGACGAGGTCCTCCCACTTGTGCGAGTTGGTCACGCGCTGGGCAAGACTCTTGAGATCGTGGCTGAGCTGGTGGCGACACGCCTCGTGGAGGTCGCTCGCATCGATGAGCGGGTCGTCCCCTCGCTCGGCTGCCAGCTCGCGCGCGGCCCGCGCGGCGACTTCGATGCGGGCCGGATCGAGCGCGAAGCGGCGGGCGAGGTTTTGCACGTCGATGGACGGATCGATGCGGCCGCCCATGCGCGTGATCGCCGACTCGAGCAGCGACGCGCGCTGGCCTGGCGTGGGGAACGGCACCTGCACGTTCACCAGCAGCGGCGCGGCGCGGCCGAGCAGCGCTTCGCGCTCCTCGGAGAACAAGAACATGACATCGTCGGGCTTGCCGCACAGACGCTCGACCGCGCGTGCGAGTCGGCGTTCGGCGGACCGCGGCGGACCGTGCGCCTCGTCGGCTTGCGCCGGCGTGTCGGAGCTGCGGGGCGCCCAGCCCGACAGACCGAGCAGCGCGCCGGCGAGCGCGGCCTCGCGGCGCGCGACAGCAATGCGCTCCTCGATGCGCGAGGTGCGGTCGTCCGTGACCTGCTCGTCGAGGTCGCAGAGCACGAGCGGCATGCCGAGCGCGTTCGCGAGCCCCTCGGCGTAGTCGCGCCGGCCCGTGCCCGGGACGCCCGAGATCTCGACCACGAGCGGCTCTCCCTGCGTGCGTGCGCGCAGGAGCCGCGTGAGAGTCATGCTCGTGACTGCCTGTGCCACGAGCGAGCGGTCGAGCAGCGGACGTGCCGGATCGCGCAGCCGGACACCTTGCGGCAGGTGGTCATGACCGATGAGGTGCTGCGCCACGCGACTTGCTATCTTGAGGCGCGTGAAGACCGCGGGCAGCTCGCTTGCCGACGGGTCGTCCGAGTGCACGAGTGCCCAGCGACGGAACGGCGCGTCGGGGTAGAGCGAGCGCGCCAGCTCGGGTACGCGGTCGGCGGGCAGCCCGAGCAGTTCGGCGAGAGTGCCGACCTCCATCCACGGCCGGCCGACCTCGCGTTGCAGCGCGCGCTCGAGCGTACGCACCACCGGGTCGTACTCCGCGGCCACCAGGCACACGAGCGCTTCCTCTTCCAGCGACGTGAGCCCGAAGCGCCGGGTCAACGCGGGCAGACGGAGCTCGATTGCGTCTGCCTCGGCGCGTCGCTCGGCCGCCACGTCGACCCCGGCACCCTCGTCCGGGGCGCCCAGGGTACCGCCAATCCCTTCGAGGAGCGCGAGAGCGCGGGTGCGGATCGCAGCCACGCGGGTGAACACATGGTCGGCGGTCGAGAGGTACGTATCGCTCATGGCACGAGCCAAACGGTAGCATGCGCCGCGGGTGTGTTGACCAAAACCGAGGAACCCTCTAGAGTTATACGTTGTCGTTTACCCCGCACCTCAGAGGTTAGTCCGATGACGGCGAAGGCGCAGGAAGGGATGAAAAAGCGGGATCTCAAGCGGTTCCGCGAGATACTGCTGGAGAAGCGCGAAGAGATCATAACGAACGCGAAGAAGACGCTGCTGGACGAGATGACGCTCGACACCGACGACCTCGCCGACGAGATGGACCTCGCATCCTCCGAGTACCTCCAGTCCTTCACGTTCCGGCTGCGCGGACGTGA
>JAYTLP010000507.1:0-2633 GCA_043729375.1 Myxococcales bacterium | reverse complement strand
AGGCCGGTAGTCGCCGCATCCGCGACCTCTACCGTCCCCAGCCTGCAAGGCGGACATCTACGAGTGCTTATGACCCGGACATGTCGAGTGCTCTCTACGCACGTCGCCCGAGGCCTTGTTCCTCGTCGGAGTCGATGGCACCATCTGGCGCATGACGATGCCGATCACCCGCGGCCTGCGCGCAGCGTGATTGCGCCGGGAGACCTGCTCGAAAAGCGGGTCGTGCTCATCACCGGCAAGGGTGGCGTGGGGCGCAGCACGGTCACCGCGGCGCTCTCGCAGGTGGCGCAGCGCGCCGGCAAGCGCGTCCTCGTCACGGAGATCGGCGACGGCGGCGACGACTACTCGGCACTCGCGCAGCTCTACGCGCTCCGTCAGCTCCCCCGCGACGCCACGGAGATCGCGCTGGGCATCCAGGGCGCGCAGCTGCTGCCCGAGATCGGCGTGGCTCAGTTCCTCGCGTCTGTGCTGCGCTCCACCTTTCTGTCGCGCACGGCGCTCGGCTTCGAGCCGCTGCGCCGGCTGTTCATGGCCACGCCGTCGTTCCGCGAGATGGCGGTGTTCTTCCACCTGCTCACCTACCTGCGCGCGAAGCACCCCGACGGCAAGCCGCTCCACGAGCTCATCCTCATCGACATGCCGGCCACGGGGCACACGCTCGCGCTGACCGCGCTGCCGCAGGTCATCCTGCGCCTCGTGCCGCGCGGGCCCGTAGCAGACGCGATGCGCGAGGGGCAGTCGTACCTGAACGATCCGAAGAAGGCGGGCGCGTACGTCGTCACACTGCCCGAGACGCTCCCCATCTCGGAAGCGCTCGAGCTCCTCGACGGCCTCGCGAAGACCGACGTGCCCTGCGGTGGGCTCTTCGTGAACCGTGTGCCCGAAGCAGAGTTCAGCGAGGCCGAGCGTGCCGCGCTGGAGGCGTACATCGAGACCCAGCCCCTGTTCGGTGCGGAGGGCTTCTATCGCGCGGGCGAGGCACGCCGCGCGATCGAGCGTCTCCATGCCTCGTCACCGCTGCCCACGCAGCACCTGCCCGAGGTGGACCTGGCCGGGGCGGCGCTGGTGAGCCGGCTCGCGGACGTGCTGGCAGGGATCTCGTGATGGAGAGCCAGCAGCTGCTGAGCGACCTCGTCCAGTCGTGCCACGTCATCGTGTGCTGCGGCGCCGGTGGCGTGGGCAAGACCACCACTGCCGCCGCGCTCTCGCTCGCCGCCGCGCGCCGCGGTCGCAAGGTGCTCGTGCTCACCATCGACCCCTCGCGTCGTCTTGCGGAGACGCTGGGCGTCTCGCGCAACCCGCCCGAGCCCGTGCCGCTTTCCGAGGCGTGGCAGTACGCGGCCGGCATCAAGCCGCCCGGCTCGCTGCACGCCTGGATGCTCGACCCGAAGCTCGTCGCCGACGAGTCGGTGCGGCGCTTCGCCGGCGATGCAGAGAGCGCGCGCGGCATCCTCAAGAACCGCATCTACCAGCAGGCCACGACGATGGTTGCAGGTCTCCACGAGTACACCGCGATGAAGGCGCTGCACCGCTTCATCGTCGAGGGCTCGTACGACCTCGTCGTGCTCGACACGCCGCCCTCGCGGAACGCGCTCGACTTCCTCGATGCCCCG
This sequence comes from Myxococcales bacterium, assembly GCA_043729375.1. Lineage (GTDB taxonomy): Bacteria > Myxococcota_A > Polyangia > Palsa-1104 > Palsa-1104 > JBDTCO01. Next base: position 1,020 of record JAYTLP010000507.1, on the reverse strand, counting down.
AACCGCCTCGCGGGCTTCCTCGATGGGGCCATCTTCCGCATGTTCGTCCCCACCAGCACGGGCTTCATCAGCCGCGCGGCGACGGGGCTCATCTCTCGCATCGTGAGCGCCGTGTTCGGCCAGGAGTTCACCGACGAGCTCGCGACGTTCCTGCAGACGTTCTCGAAGCTCTTCGCCTCGCTCAACACCGACCTCCTCGATGTGCGCACGCGCCTCTCGCAGCCGGACGCCGCGTTCGTGCTCGTCACGAGCCCGTCGGAGGCGTCGGTGGTCGAGGCGCACTTCTTCCACGAGCGAATCCTGCAGCTCGGCCTGCCGTTCCGCGGCTTCATCCTCAACCGCAGCCATGCGCGTCCCTCCGACCAGGTGTTTCCCTCGGTGGACCTGCTGAAGGAGGACGCTCCGCCCGCGCTGCGATCCGGCATGGAGAAGCTCAAGTGGCTCGCTCGCAAGGAGTCGCTGCAGGGCCACCGGGATCGCGGCCTCCTCGCCGACCTCGCCTTGCGCGCGGGAGCGAACTCGTTCGCGCTGGCACTGCCGAGCTTCCGCACGGGCGCGAACGATCTGTCCACCCTCATCGAGATCGCGAAGCTCGTCGTCACAGAGCGACGGAGTGGGCCGCGATAGATGCGCTTTTCGAACGTCAGCATCGCAGCGGTCACCCACGTCGACGCGCCCATCCGCATCACCTCCGACGAGCTCGAGGCCCCACTCGCCTCCACGTACGCCCGCCTCGGCATGCCCACGCGCCTCCTCGAACCGCTCACCGGTGTGCGCGCGCGACGCTGGTGGCCCCCTTCCACCCAGCCGAGCGATGGCGCCGCCCTCGCTGGCAACAAGCTGCTCGACGAGAGCGGTGTCGATCGCGGTCGCGTGGGGATCCTCGTCAACACATCGGTGTGCCGCGACAGGGTCGAGCCGTCGACTGCCTGCTTCGTGCACCACAAGCTCAGGCTGTCCGAGCACTGCCTCAACTTCGACGTGGCCAATGCGTGCCTCGGCTTCCTCGACGGCATGCAG
>JAYTLP010000506.1:0-11764 GCA_043729375.1 Myxococcales bacterium | reverse complement strand
CGGCAGTCCACACCCACCACTTGTCGTACCACCTGGCCGGCGGTGCGGCCTTCGCGCGGTACGGGTTGAGCTCCGGGGGCAGCTCGTCGAGCGTGACCTCGAGCGCAACCACCTGCCCGGCGACCGCCTCGACGTTCTGGAAGAAGTCTTTGTAGCCCGCGCGCGAGACCAGCACGGCCCTGGCACCGACACCGACCTCGGCTTCGAGCGGCGCTTCGCCGACGAACTTTCCGTCTACGAACACGCGCGACTCCTTGATGTTGGCCTTGACGCGGAGGATGCCGGCGACGGGCGTGAGGTCCACGTCGACCTTGGTGACCTTGTGCTTGCCGATCTTCACGACGTCGATGAGCGGCGCGTAGCCTGGCTTGACGACCTTCAGCGTGTGCTCGTCGGCCGTGAGCGTCAGGCTGCCCTTGAGCGGCGTCGTGCCGACGCTGTCGCCGTCGATGAAGACCTCGGCGCCGAGCGTGCTCGAGGTGAGCGCGAGCGTCCCCATTGCCCGCTGCGCGTCGGCATGCACGACGCAGCCGAGCGCCATCATCAGAGTGACGACCGCGAAGCGCACGAGCCCTTCGTACGTGAGCCGCATGCGCCTAGCCACTCCGGAGACGCGCCAGCGCGGCGCGAACGACGGCGTTGTCGGGCTCGAGCTCGAGCGCCCGCTCGTACATACCGATCGCTTTCGGACCCTCGTTCAGCTTCTCGTGAATCTCGCCCAGCGCCGAGTAGACGCCTCCCTTCGAGATGCCGGCGTCGGCGTCGAGGTTCTGGAGGAGCAAGCTCCGGTAGACCTTGCGCGCCGACTCCCAGTCGCCGCTCGCGCCGTGCAGGCGGCCCAGTGAAACGAGCGTGGGCGCGTGACTCGCGTCGAGCCGCTGCGACTCGACATACGCAAAAAGCGCGCCGGCGCGATCGTCCTTGCGCTCGGCGATCTGGCCGAGCCGACCATGGAGGCGTGCGACGTCCTTGCCGCGACGGCGCGCCTGGTTGGCCGACTCCACGAGTGCCTGGTAGAGCGTGCGTGCCTCGTCGACGCGGCCGGATCCGAAGTGCAGGTCGGCGAGGAGCTCGCGGAGCTTCAGCTGCTCTTGCTCCGCGCCCTTGCCGGGATCGCTCGCGAGCAACGCTTCGAGATGGGGCCGCGCCCTGTCGGGGGTCCCGATCTTCTCGATGTACAGCCGCGCCAGCTCGGTCTGCTGCGCGCGGGTGGCGCCGGGGAGCGCGATTCGCGCCTCGAGGACCGGCGCGAGCTGGGCCGCGTCCCCCGCCTCGCGGAGCTGCTCGACGAGCGCATCGAGCGACGGGAGATGCTCGGGTACGGCTACGAGAGCGCGACGATAGTGGCCGGCGGCTGCGGCCCGATCGCCGTCCTCGGCGTCGACGCGCCCGCGCCGGTACGCGAGCTCCGCGATGTCGGCCGGCGTCGTCGCGCTCGCCTCGGCACCGGCGAGCATCGTGCGCGCCTTTTCGCTGTCCCCTGCCGACTCCGCGATGCGGGCCAGCGAGAGCAGTGCACGCACGTTGGCGGGGTCGCGCTTCAGGATCTTTTCGAGGATCTCGGTGGCGGACTCCGCGCTGTCGAGCTGCTCCTCCCAGATGTCCGCGGCCAGCACGCGCGTCGCCAGCTCGCCGGCAGTATCTCCGAGGCGCTCGAGGCGCGCGGCCTCCGTCCCGAGCACATCGACGAGGTCGTGCCACCGCTCGGCTCGCGTCAGTAGCGCGCGCTGCAGCGTGCCGGCCTGCAGGTCGACGGGCTCGAGCGCGAGGATCTCGTAGAGGTAGCCGAGCGCGTCGTCGATGGCACCCGACTCGTCGCGCTTCGCCGCGAGCTCGGCCAGCCGGCGGAAGGTCGGAATCCGGGCCACTCCGGCCGGGAGCGCCCCGAGCTTGCGCTCGAGTGCTTCCTTCAGCGCATCCGCGTCGCCACGACGCACTTCCAGGTCGATGAGCGAGTCGAGCGCAGCCATCGAGTCGGGCTGAAGGTCGAGGAGCTCGCGCAGCGCCGCGATGGCGCGCGGCAGGTCGTCCAGCCGCTCTGCGGAGAGGGCCGCGACGCGCGAGAGCAGCGCCGCCTGAACGCGCGGCTCGCCGGCGACTTCGGCCGAGCGCGAAAGAAGATCCGCGAGCTCGGGCCATCGACTGCGCTGCTCGAGAAGACGAGCGAGCGCAGCGAGGGCCGGCGCATCCGCGTCGTCGATCTCGAGGACCTTGCGCCACAGCTCGATGGCAGCGTCCGGATCGGCGAGTGCCCGCTCGGCCAGCTGCGCCGACTCCGCGTAGAGCGCGTTCTTCGCCCCCGCGTCGATCTCGATGGACGCACGCCTCGTGAGAACGTCCGCGAGCCGAGCCGCGTCGCCGCGCACACGATAGAGCCGCTCCAGCGCCTCGAGCGCATCCGAGTCATCACGGTCGTAGACGAGGAGCAGCTGATAGCGCGCTTCCGCCTTGTCCGCAGCGCCGGCCGCCTCCCAGATCGAGCCCGCTCTCAGCGACAGGCCGCGACGGGTGTCCGGCGAGAGGTCGGCACGGTCGGTGACGAGCTGCTCGAACAAGGTGGCGGCGCGGTCCGGTTGACCCGTGAGGGCGGCCAGCCGCTGGCTCTCATCGGCCAGACGCTCGGCGGACGGATCGAGGGTGAGCGCGCGCGACGCGGCCGAAAATGCCGCCAGTGGATCCCGGAGCGCATTTTCTGCGCGCTCTGCGATGCGCTCGAGCAACGCGCCCTGCTCGGCCCGATCCTCGAGCGTGCCGAGACGGACCTCGGCGAGCTGGTTCTGCTTGTGCGCGTCGCCATCGCGCTCGAAGAGCGGCTCGAGGACGTCGAGCGCCGCCTCGCGGTGTGGCTGAGACGAGAGGAGCGCCTCGAGCCCGGCACGCGACCCCTCGTGCGCAGGATCGACCTCGAGTGCATCGCGGAACGCGGCCAGCGCGTTGTCGAGGTCGACGAGCTCGCGCGCATAGAGCGCGCCGAGCCGGTGCAACAGCGTGACGCGCTCGACAGCGTCGTCAGACCCATCGGCGCGCTTCCGGAGGACCTCGGCCAGGTCACGCGGGCGCCCGGCCTTCGACAGCAGTCGATCGAGCGCGAGCAGCGCCGCGTCCTCGGCTACCGCGTCACCTTCGGGCCCGGCCCCGTCGAGCGCCTTGCCGTAAGCGATGATGGCCCGCTCCTCGTCGCCGATGCGCAGCTCGTACAGCTCGCCGAGCCGCATCGCCAGCGTCCGCGCGACGTCCGGCTCGCTGGCAGCGCCCCCGGCCAGTAGCTCCTCGTACGCACGCGTCAGCTCACCCGGGATGTTCTCGAGCTCTGCGAGCCGTTCGAGTGCGGTGCGCGCATCCGCGTCGGCCGGGTCCTCGCGGAGCGCGCGCGCCCATAGCGAGAAGGCGCGCTTGCCGTCTCGAAGGCCCTTCTCGGCCGCCTGCGCCATCTTGAAAAGCCACTCGCGGCGCTCGACCGGCTCACCGCCGGCCTCTGCTGCGACCATCAGCTCGCCGAGCTCGATGAGCGCGTCCCACTCGCCGTTTCGTTCGTAGTGCGGGTCGAGCACGGCGGCTGCCGCGTTGCGCACGTCGCGGTCGCGCGCGAGCCGTTCGAGAGCGGCCCGGGCTGCGGCATCTCCGTCGGCAAGCACCGCTGCGTAGCGCTCGATGGCCTCCAGCGGATCCTGGAGCTGCTTTTCGACGAGCTCCGCGGCCTCGACCCGTAGTGCGTTGCGCACGTTGCCGGTGGCGAGGTCTGCGAGCGCATCCGTGACCTCGAGCGCTTCGGGGTAGTGCTCCGCCGCAAGCTCCACGCGCCGCAGCTCCACGAGCGCATCGTGATCACGAGCGTCCTCGGCGAGCACCGCGCGCCACACGTCGGCCGCTCGCGACCCATCGCCCAGCGGCCCGGCCGTCAGCGCGCCGAGCTCCCCGCGCAGCCCGCGACGCGCGACAGCGTCGGAGGTGACCCCGATCTGCCGATCGAGAATGTCGGACAGCTGCGCGTGATCGCCCCGCAGGCGATGCAGGCGCGCGAGAGCGACGAGGGCCTCCGCGTCCTCGGAGTCGATGTCGAGCACCTTGTGCCAGGCTGCAATGGCGGCTGCGGTGTCCTTGAGCTGTTCCTCGTGGATTGCGGCTGCGCTCTCGTGCAGGGAGCGCTGCAGCGTCGGGTCACTGACGATGGCGGCGCGGCGATCGAGCGACGCGACGAGATCCTTCCAGCGCGATTCGGCGGCAAGGAGCCGCTCGAGCTGGGTCCAGGCTTCCTCGTCCGTCTCGTCGGACGCGATGACCTGCTCGAGCGCCAGAATCGCGCGCGACCGGTCGCCGAGGCGCTGCTCGGCAAGCCGGGCCACGCGGCGGTACACCCTTGCACGCAGCTCGGGATCGAGCGCGTCGACGACGGCCTTCTCGAGCTCCGCGACGAGCTCCGGGAACTTCTGCGCGGAGGCTGCGAGGCGCTCGAGCTCCTCGCCGAGATGCTCCTCGCGAACACGTGCGTCCGTGTCGTCGCCGAGCGCGGCCTGCTCGCGCCAGGAGCGCAGCACGGCTGCAAACGCGCGCGTGGGGTCACCGCCCGACTTCTCGTGGAGCGTGGCGAGCTCGAGGATTCGATTGTAGCGGTCCGTCGGGCTCTCGATGAAGCCGAGCTCGGCCTCGAAGATCACGACGAGCTTTTGCCACGAACCCTCCGCGCGATAGATCGGCCCGAGGAGCTGCGCGAGCCGGTAGGTGTGCTCCGGCGCGACGATGATCTTCTCGAGCGCGCGCACGGCGTGCGGTTCGGCCGGGGCGCGCCCGAGGACCTCCTCGTACAGGTCGATGGCGCCCGGGACGTCGTCGAGGTGCTCCGCGCGCAGCTCCGCGAGCTGCACCTTGTCCTTGATCCAGCCTGCCGTGTCGCCTGGAGCGCGGTCCCCTACGCGGCGCTCCACCAGCTCTGCAAGATCGTGCCAGCGCTCGGCGCGTCGAAAGAGCCGCTCGAGGCTGGTCAGCGACGTGGCATCGGCCGGGTCGATCTCGAGGCCCGAGCGATGGAGCTCGATGGCGACGTCGAGATCGGACAGCCTGTCCTCGGCAACGACCGCAGCCTTGTGCATCAGCCGCAGCCGCACGGCCTGGTCGAGCGTGTTGACGGACGCCTCGCGATAGGCGTCGAGCAGCTCGCGCCAGCGAGACGCGCGCTCGAGCAGTTTCTCGAGGCTGACGAAGGCTACCTCGTCGTCGCGGTCGCGCTCGAGCAACCGACCGTAGGCGCCGCGGGCGCGGTCCACGTCGACGAGGCGCTCGTGATAAATGGCCGCGAGCGCGCGCAGCGCGTCCTCGGCGCCGTCGCCATCGGCCCCGACGCTCTCGAGGTGATCCTCGTACACCGCGGCCAGCCGCTCCCAGCCGTCGAGCACCCCGGCGAGCCGGGCGAGCTGATCGCGCGTGGTGCGGTCGGTGGGGTCTTCGCGGTACACGCGGGTGTAGCCGGTGAACGCGGCGTCGAGATCCTCGAGTTGCTCCTCGTAGATGCGCGCGATCCGGCGCCGGAGCGCGATGCGCGCGCGGGTGTCGTCGGCTGCTTCGAGCCGGATCTCGCAGACGCGCACGAGGCCGACCCAGTCGTGGCGCGCGACGTACACGGGCTCGAGGACCTCTGCGACGGCCGGCCCGTGGGTCGGATCTTCGAGGTGCCGTTCGAGCGCTGCGATGGCCTCGACGTTGGCGGCATCGCCACCCAGCGCCGCGCGATAGCTCTCGACGGCGCGCTCGGCGTCGTTGAGGTCCTGCTCGAACAGGCGACCGAGCTGCACGCGCAGCGCGACGGCGTGGGGCAGATCGTCGGTGAAGCCGAGCCGACGCTCGAGCAGCTCGGCGAGCTCGTGCCAGCGCGACGCCGCCTGGTACCGCGCCTCGAGCGCCTTCGATGTGGCGAGATCCGCCGGATGCAGCTCGAGCGCCTCCTCGTATGCCGGGATGGCGTCCGACGGGCGGTCGAGCGGCCCCTCCGCGAGCTCTGCACCGAGGAGAAGATAGCGACGGCGCTCGTCGCCGTCGTGCGTACCCGCGAGCTCGGCGCGTCGCGCGTACACCTCGTACAGTGCGCTCCAGTCCGAGTCGGCCCGGTAGATGCCCTCGAGCGCGCCGAGCGCCGTCAGATTCTCCGGGGACGCGTCCAGCACCCGGCGGTACGACTCTCGAGCGGTCTTCGGGTCACCGAGACGGGCGGACTCCGCAGCGACGGCGAGCTGCACCCGCTCCTGCGTGCTCGCATCGAGAATATCGGGGCCGAGATCCTGATAGAGCGCGACGAGCTTGCCGCGGTTCTCGCGCGGCACGGCAACTTCGAGGCGGTCGAGCAACGCGCCCAGGTCGGGTTCGCCCACGGCGAGGCGCGCGGCCTTCGCGAGGGCGTCGAACGCGCCGTCGCGATCGCCCGTCTTGCCCCGCAGCTCGGACGCGCGCTCGAGCCGCGAGATGCGCTCGCGCAGGTCGGGTGACGCGTCGGCCATGAGCTCGTGGATGCCGAGGAGGCGAGCGGTGTCCCTCTGCTCCTCGTAGAGTGGCTCCAGGACCTCGGCGGTCCGGATGCGCAGGTTCGTGTCCGCGAGCAGCGGCTCGAGGCCGCGCAGAGCACCTTCGTGCCTGCGGTCCAGCTCCAGGATCGCGCGATAGCGCTCGAGAGCGCTCTCGGGCCGACCGAGCTCGAGCTCGATCGCAGCCGTCTGCATCCGGAGGGCTGTGAGCACCGAGGCATCCCGCGCGGGCCGGTCGAGCTCGAGCTGAATCCGCCGATCCAGCGTCTCCAGCAGATCCACGCTGCGACCCGCGGCGCCGTGCAGGCGCGCGAGCGCTTCGAGCGACTGCGTGTCGTCCGGCGCCTCCTCGAGCACGGCGGAGAAGGCAGCGACCGCCCCACCCGGATCAGCGAGCTCTCGCTCCGTCAGCTGGGCGAGGCGGTACAGCAGATCGCGACGCGGCTTGCCGTCGTGCTCCAGCTCGAGGCGACGGCGGAGCACCTCGGCCAGGTCGTGCCACTCGCCCTTCGAGGCATGCAGCTTTTCGAGACCATCGAGTGCGCTGCGATCGGTCGGATCACCTTCGAGCAGCTCGCGGTACGTCGCGGTGGCGGCGACCGGATCGGCGAGCAGCTCCTCCTGGATGCGCGCGATGCGGAAGAGGAGCTGGCGACGCTGGTCATCGGTGAACGACCACACGACGCGGCGACGCAAGACGTCGACCAGCTTCGCCCAGGCTTCTTCGGATTCGTAGATGCGCGCGAGCGCCTCTGCTGCCGGCGTGCCGAGCTCGACGTTCGTCGGGTCGAGATCGAACAGCCGACGCCACGTGGCCGCCGCCTTCTGCAGGTCGCGCAGCTCTTTCTCGTACAGCCGCGCCGACCGGGTGAGAAGCTCTGCGCGGAGCGGCAGGTCGTTGGGATCGGAGGCGAGGTATGCCTCGTCCCATGCGGCCGCGAGGTCGCCGTGACGGCCGAGCAGCACCGCGAGCCGCTCGACGGCGGTCCGGATGGTGACGTCGGCCGGATCGAGCCGAAGGGCCTCGCGCCAGGTGGTCAGCGCGAGCTGCCTCGCGCCGAGCTTGTCTTCCTGCAGGACGGCGAGGCGCATCAGCAGCGGCACCGCCTCCGCGCCGTCCTGTGACTCGCGCTCGGCGCCGAGCACGAGGGCGAGCTTTGGCCACGCCTGGTCGGCCTCGTAGACGGGCTGCAGCACGCGCGCGACGCGCAGGCGCACCTCGGTGCGCTTGAGCAGCGCCTCGAGCGCGCGGCGCGTTCCCTCGTGCGAAGGCTCCTCGGCCACCGCCTCCTCGTAGAGGTCGACGGCCTGGCTCACGTCGGCCAGCTTGTCGCGGAACAGCTCGGCGCGACGATAGCGAAAGTGCGCGCGGCTCTCCGGCGTGCCCCTCACCTCCGGCTTGTCACGCGGGCTCGGCTGGAACGCCTCGCGTGCGGCGAGGAGCGCTTCGAGCTCGGGCCACCGCTCCCCCTGCGTGTAGAGCCGCTCGAGGGCACGGAACGGACGGACGGACTGCGGGTCGAGATCGAGCAGCTCGCGCAAGGACGAGACGGCCGCATCGCGGTCCTCGAGCACACCTTCGTCGAGCTCGCAGATGGCGGAGAGCGCCTCGATGCGGCGGTTCGCGTCGAGCGCGCGCTCCTTGCGCACGACGAACAGGGCGCGCAGCTCCGTGTACTTCTCGCCGGCCTTGTAGAGGCGCTCGAGCGCCGGTTCGGCCACCGCGTCCACGGGGTCGATCTCGATGACCCGGCGGTACGCAGCGATGGCGTCGTCGCGCATGCCGAGCGGGCCTTCGAACAGCGCGCCGAGCTCGACGGCGAGGTCGTGCCGCAGGCTCTGGTCCGTGGCGCGCTGCTCCGCTTCGCCGAGGCGGACGGCGAAATCGTCGATCCGATCGGCGCGCTCCGCGAGCGTGCCGAGCAGGTGCCGCAGCTCCCGGCTGGCGGGCGCCGCCTCGAAGCGCTCGGCCGCCCACTCGTAGCGCCGCCGCTCGAGCGCCGGCGTCGTGGGGATGTCGTCGGCGAGCGCCGCCATGCGCATGAGCAGCGCCAGGCGCTCCTCCGGCTCGCGTGTCGACGAGAGCTGCTGTTCGAGGAGCTGCAGCAGACGTGCCCCGGTGCGCCCGACTTCTTCGCCCGTCGCGCCTCTCAGGCGCTCCTCGTAAGCGGGCACCAGCATCGCGAGCGCGCGCGCTCGGTCCGCATCGTCGAGGCGGCGTGTCGTCGAGTCGAGCAGCATCTCGAGGGCTGCGTGGGTGGCACGACGATAGGAGTCGAGCCGGAAAGTCCGCTCGAGCTGCGCGAGCGCTTTCTGCGGCGACTCGAGTGGACCCGCGTAGAGGCTGGCGAGCCGGCTGCCCAGCTCGACGCGCGCGTCGTCGTGCTCGGCGAGCGCAAGCTGCCGCTCGAGCACCTCGGCGAGCGCAACCGTGCGAGCAGCGCCGCCGTGCACCTCGAGGCGCTCCTGCGCACGCAGCGCGCGGAGCTCGGCGGGCACACCCGGGCTCATTTCGCGGATGCGCTCGAGGGTCCGGCGCGCCGCGTCGAGGTCGTCCAGCTTCTCCTCCTCGAGCCACGCGATTTTGAAGAGGAGGTCGAGCCGGGCCGCGTCCGTCGCTCCGGGCCATGTGGCCTCGCGCTGGCGATAGACCGCGAGGAGCTGCGGATAAGAGTTGCCCTCGGCGAAGAGCTGCTCGAGCGCGGTCAGCGCGTCGGGATCGCCGGGCGCCTGCGCCAGGATCTGCTCGTAGTAGCGGCGCGCATCGTCGATCTTGTGCTGATGGTTGAGCGCGATGTCCGCGAGCCGACGCAAGCGGCCCAGGCGGTGCTCCGGCGTGACCTCGGCGCCTACCTCGCGCTGATAGATCTCCGCGAGCTCGTCCCAGGTCTCCGCCGCGTCGGCGAGGCGCTCGAGGTCGGCCTCGAGCGCCCGGTCGGACGGGGCGAGCGCATATGCCCTCGCGCCCCAGGAGAAGGCGAGGCCGCGGGAGCCGAGCCGGTCTGCAGATAGATCGCGGATCTCGCGGATGCGCGCGAGCTGCTCGTCGACTGTCGTGGCAAAGCCGAGCAGCACCTCGTGGATGGCGAGGAGCCGGGCCCACTTCTCCTGCGCAGCGTAGATGACTGCGAGCGCCTCCGCCGAGGTGCGCGTCGCCTCGCCGCGCGCCGTGTCGATGGCGACGATACGCTCGTAGGCGCGCGCGGCCTTGTCCTGGCTCAGCAAGCGGTCGCGGGCGATCACCGCCGCGCGCTCGAGGATGTCGATGCGTCGGGCGCTCTCGGTGCCGGGAAGCCGCTCGGCGGTCTGCTGCAGGACCTCGAACAGCTCCTCCCACTGGTTGTTGCGCGCGTAGAGCTCGACGAGGGCGTCGAGCTGGCCCGACTGCGCGAAGAGCGCCTGCAGCGTGCGCGTGGCTCGAGGATGCCCGGGCTGCAGCTGCAGCACGTCCTTGTAGATCTCCGCCGCGCGATCCGGCTGGGAGAGCCGCTCGGCAAGGATGTTGGCGGCGCGCTCGAGCAGGCTGACCTTCGCGCGCGAGTCCATGACGAGCATGGCTTGCCGTCGCAGAATCTCGACGAGGGCCGGCCAGCGCTTCTCGCGCTCGTAGAGCGTCGCGAGAGCCGGGAGCGCGTCCGCGTCGTTCGGATCCAGCTCGAGGAGACGGTTCCACGCCGCGATGGCTTCCTTCGCGTCACCGAGGCGCTCGGCCGTCAGCTTCGCGATCTCGATGAGCTTCGCGCGCCGCTCGGCGAGTGTGCCCTGCTCCGCGAGGCGCTCCTCTTCCTTGCGCTCGAGGTCGAGCAGCGACCGCCAGGCGCGGCGGCGTGTGTACAGGTCGCGGAGCCGTCCGACCACGTCGGCATCTGCCGGATCGAGCGCCCACAGCTCCTCGAGTGGCCGCACCGCCTGGTGGAGGTTCGAAAACTTCTCGATCCAGAGCGAGGCGATGCGCCGCAGCAGCTCGGCCTTCGCCGACACGCCGGTGGCGACGTCGGCACGCCGCTGAAGGACGTTGATGAGATCGTTCCAGCGCCCCTGCGCCTCGTAGCGCTGCGTGAGCGCCGTGAGCGCCTCCTCGTGCGCCGGGCGGAGCTGCAGGATCTGACCGTAGGTGTTGACGACCATCTGCTCGAAGCTGAGCTTGTCGCGGTACACGCGTACCATCTGCAGGAGGCGCGCGATCTTCTCCTCGGCGTTGGCCTCCGACGCCTCGCCCTTGTTGAGCAACTCGAGCGCTTCCTTGTGTAGCTCGAGCAGCGCGTTCCACTTCTCGGTGCGCTCGTACAGCAACTCGAGCGCGGCCTGCGCTTCGACGTTGCCGGGCGCGAGCTTGACCACGTTCTTCCACAGGTCGATGGCGCGCTCGGCGGACCCACGCGTGCTGGCTGCGGCGCGCGCCGTCTCGAGAGCAAGATCGAGCGCGGAGGCCTCGTTGCCCGACAACCGCTGCGCCTGCTGCAGGATCGGCAGGAGCTTGCCGGCGTCGCCGCCGTGGTACACGCGATAGAACTCGAGCATCGCAGGGTGCGCCGGATCGGCCTTGCGCACGCGCTTCCAGTACTCGTCGGCGGCCTCGAGGTTGCCGACCTTCTTCCACCAGATCATCGCGATCTGGAGCAAGGTGCCGACCTCGGGCTCGCCGCGTGGACGAGCCCGGAGCGCGTTCTCGTAGACGCGAATGAGTGGCTGCCACGCCTGGGTGGCGGTGTAGTACTCGACGAGCGTCGCGAGGGCGCGCGCGTTCATCGGGTCGATGCCGAGCACCTTCTTGTCTGCTTCGGACGCCTCGAGCAGCCGAGCGCGACGACGCTCGAGCTCGCCGAGAGAGAGATACGCGAGGACGCGCTCTTCCTTCGTGGCCGCCGCCTCCGCACGCTGCTCGTACAGGTGCACGAGGTCGTCGACGCGCACTGCGCCCGCTCGATAGACCCGCTCGAGCCGCATCGACGCCTTGCTGTTGCGCGGATCGACCTCGAGCGCCTTCTTCAGGTACGTCTCGACGCTCGCGTCGGGCTGGAAGCGCGCGTGGAGCTCGGCGACGGAAAGGTACAGGGACGCGGTGAGCTGACGATCCGTCGAGGTCTTCGCTTCGTCGAGGTACTTGCGGAGGATCTTCTGCCAGTTGTCGCGCACGAGCGCGATGTGGCCGAGCGCGTCCTCGGCCGTCTCGTCCTCGGGGCGCAGCTCGAGCACCCGCTGGAAGGCCGCCGTGGCTTCGTCGTCGCGCAGGAGCTCGTCGGCGAGGAGGCGAC
>JAYTLP010000505.1:0-4650 GCA_043729375.1 Myxococcales bacterium | reverse complement strand
GCACCAGGCGCCGTGCCCGCGAATTCGAAGCGGCTGCAACGACGATCGAAGCGACTCACCCTGCCGCCCCATCGCTCGGAACGAGCCCATCCGCGCGCGGTCGAACAGCATCGGTTCTATGGCTTCGGCGCTGCGGCCTTCACTGGCTTCTGCGGCGCGGGCAGCGGCAAAAGCTCCTCCTGGGTCGGCATCACGATGAGCTCGACGCGACGGTTCTGCGCGCGCCCCATCTCCTCGCCATTGCCGGTGAGGTAGTTGAACTCGGAGTAACCCGCCGCACCGAGCCTGCGCGGGTCGACGCCCTCGCCCTGGAAGTCGCGCACCACGGCGACCGCGCGAGCCAGGGTCAGCTCCCACGCGCTGCCGTACTGCGAGCCCTTCACGGGTTGATTGTCGGTGTGACACGCCACCAGGAAGTCGCGGTTGAGCTGCTTCATGACCGTGGCCAGCTCGCGCAGCAGTGCCTGTCCGTCGGGGCGCAGGTCTGCGCGACCGGTGTCGAAGAGCGAGGCTTCCTGGATGCGGAGGAGGATGCGCCCCTTCACCGACTCGATCACGACCTGCTTTTTGTCCACGAGCGGCTGCACGTTAGACTGCAGTTCGGCCAGCGTGTCGGCGCGCTTCTGCGCGAGCGCCGCGTCCTTCTTGTAGAGCTCGAGGTTCTTCTGCTCGGTGGCGACGTTCTTCTCGGCCTTCTGGCGATCGCTCTGCAGGGCGCTCAGGCGCTCGCGCAGATCGGAGGCGTCGGTGGCGAGGTCGTCGGCATTCTTCTGCGTCGTGTTGAAGTCACTCTGCGTGCGCGTGAGGTCAGCGCGGCAGCGATCGAGCTCGCGGGAACGTGCGTTGTAGAGCTCCTGCTGCACGCCGCACGCGGACAGGAGCAGCACGACCGCGGCGAGCCCGCGCGTCACTTCTTCACCCTCTTCCGGATGAGCCCCTCCTGCGCCGTCGACGCGACGAGGCGGCCGTCTTGCGTGTAGAAGTCCCCGCGCACGAGCCCGCGCGAGCCGTGTGACTTCGGGCTCTCCATCACGTGCAGCAGCCACTCGTCCACGCGCAGGGGCTGGTGGAACCACACGGCGTGGTCGAGGCTCACGACCTGAAGCTCCTGCGCGAGCCACGTGATGCCGTGCGGCAGCAGCGCGGTGGCGAGGAAGCCGTAATCGGAGATGTACGTGAGCAGGTAGCGGTGCAGCGCCTCGTCGTCGGGGAGCTTGCCGTCGGCGCGCATCCACACCATGCGGCGCGGCGGTCCCGGTGGCGGATGGAATGGATCGCGCACCGGGTCGACGGGCCTCAGGTCGAACGGGAACGGCTCGACGAGCCGCTTCGTGAGCGCGGGCGGCAGCCGGTCGGCGAACGTCGCAACGCGCTGCTGCTCGTTCATCAGCGACCCGGGTTCCGGAGCGGCGGGCATCGGGAACTGGTGCTCGAGCCCGGACTCGCTCTTCTGAAAGCTCGCCGAGAGGTTGAGGATCGCCTGGCCTTTTTGCACCGCGACCACGAGCCGCGTCGTGAACGAGCCGCCATCGCGGATGCGATCGACCTCGTAGACGATGGGTCGAGTCACGTCACCGGGTCGCAGGAAGTAGCCGTGTAGCGAGTGCACCAGGCGGTCGGAAGGCACGGTCTCGGCCGCCGCAGCGAGCGCCTGCCCGAGCACGTGACCGCCGTACAAGGTCCCCCAGCCGGGGTCCTCGCTCTGGCCCCGGAAGATGTTTTCCTCAATGGCTTCGAGCCTGTACAGCTCGAGAAAGTGATCGAGTCGCGACGACATCTGCCTTTGGATTGTGCGCCCGGTAAGAAATTTTGGACAGTCGGGTGAGCGAAGGTACGCTCGTATCCTACATGTAGGATTTGCCCGGGAGTCTCGATGGCGCGCGCAGCAGTCGCAACTCGCAACACAGAAGCAGAAGACAGGCAGGGCGGGAGCCGAGGCCGCGAGGTCGGGGGCATCTTGCTCCTCGGGACGGCGCTGTTCACTGGCCTCTCGCTCGGCTCGTTCCAGTTCGGTCAGGGCAGCCTCATGGGACCGGTCGGCACAGCGGTGGCAAACGCGGTCTACGCGGGCCTCGGAATCGCGGGCTACCTCGCCGTCTGGGCGATGGCCTTCGTGGCGCTGCGCTGCCTGGTCGGCGGCGCGCTGCGTCCGCGCTGGACGCTCGCTGCGGCGTTCGCAGGCGCGTTCGGGCTGGTCGTTGCGCTGCACCTTCTCTTCGGCACGCATCGTCTCCGCGGTCACGCGCCGGGTGGTGTCGTGGGCGAGTACGCCGCCGAGCTGCTCACTTCGCTCTTCGGCCGCGCAGGCACCGCGATCATCGCCGTCGTCACGCTCCTGTGCGCCGCGATCCTCGTCACGTCACTATCGCTGAAGGGCATCACCGAGCTGTGCGTTCGCGCGATGAAGTCAGCAGCCGCGTTCGCGTGGGACAGCGTGCGCGCGATCTTCCCCGAGCACTCGGCGGGCGATGCGGCGGACCAGGAAGAAGAGCAAGACGAGGAAGAGGTCTCGGTCTCCGAGCGCCGGCTCTTCGACGAGCCGCGCGCAAAGAAGAAGCGTGGCGACGACACCCAGGACGAGGACCTCGAGGACCTCGACGAGCCGGCCGCGCTCGCCGTCGCGGCGATGCCCCTCATCGTGGCCGCCGAGAAGAAGGCCATCCGCAAGAAGCGCAGCGACGAGGCGCTGAAGGCGGCGAGCGCGGAAGGCTTTGCCGACCAGAGCGAGCGCGGGTTCGGGGCGCAGGTCCGCCGGAGCCCCGAGACGATCGATGCGGAGGTCGCGCTCGATCAGCTCGACGCGCCGATCGCAAACCCGGCCGTGGTCGCGATGGTTCCGGCGCCGATGATCGTGCAGGCACCGCCGCCAGCGAAGAAGGCCATCGTCAAGGAGGTGAAGGAGAAGGAGAAGGCCACCTTCATTCCTGCGGCCGGCGGGTATCATCTGCCGTCGCTGGACCTGCTCGATTACGAGGAGCCATGCGAGACGTCGGGCCTCGACAAGCAGGCGATGCTTTCGCTCGCGGAGCGCCTCCAGAAGACGCTCGGCGACTACGGAGTGAAGGGCCAGGTGGTGCAGATCCACCCCGGGCCCGTCGTCACCATGTACGAGTTCGTCCCGGTCGCTGGCACCAAGCTGTCCAAGATCTCGTCGCTGTCGAACGACCTCGCGATGTCGCTCGAGGCGATGAGCGTGCGCATCGTGGCGCCGATCCCGGGACGTGGATCGTGCGGCATCGAGGTGCCCAACAAGACGCGCGCCAAGGTCTTCTTGAAGGAGATCCTCGCGGACGAGAGCGTCAACAAGGCCAAGAGCAAGCTCACGATGGGCCTCGGCAAGGACATCTCCGGCGCGCCGGTCGCGGTCGACCTCGCGCGGATGCCGCACCTCCTCGTCGCCGGCACCACGGGCTCGGGCAAGTCCGTCAGCGTCAACGGCATGATCTGCTCGCTCCTCTTCAACGCCACACCCGAAGAGGTCCGCATGATCATGATCGACCCCAAGATGGTGGAGCTGTCCATCTACGAGGGCATCCCGCACCTCCTCCTCCCCGTCGTCACGGACCCGAAGAAGGCGAACCTCGCGCTCAAGTGGGCCGTCGACGAGATGGAGCGCCGCTACGAGCTCGTGTCGAAGTCGGGCGTCCGCGACCTCGTCAGCTACAACAAGAAGATCGAGAAGCTCGTCACCGATCCTGCGCCGGTGGTCGAGAAGAAGATCATCATCTCGCTCGAGCAGGAGGATGGCTCGACGCGCGAGGTCGAGGTCGAGGCCGACGAGCAGGCCGTGCTCGACGCGGGGGGCGTCATCGATCGCGAGGTCCGCGACGACATCTCCGCCGCGCGTGCTGCCAGCGAGCAGGCCCGGGCGAAGGCCGCCGAGCCGCCGCCGCGCAAGCTGCCGTACATCGTCGTCGTCATCGACGAGTTCGCCGACCTCATGATGGTCGCGCCGAAGGACGTCGAGACCTCCGTCGCGCGCATCGCACAGAAGGCCCGCGCCGTCGGTATCCACCTCATCCTTGCGACGCAGCGGCCCTCGGTGGACGTGATCACGGGGCTCATCAAGGCGAACTTCCCGTCGCGAATCGCCTTCCAGGTCGCGAGCAAGATCGATTCGCGCACCGTGCTCGATCAGCAGGGCGCGGAGTCGCTGCTCGGCCAGGGCGACTCGCTCTTCTCCGATCGTGGCGCGCCGCTCCGTCGTATCCACGGGGCGCTCGTCACCGAGGAGGAGATCAAGGGCATGGTCGACTTCCTCAAGACCCAGGGTCAGCCGGTCTACGACCTCGACATCCTCAAGCCCCGTGGCGACGAGGACGAGGACGGCGAGCTCTCCATCGAAGGAGACGTGAACAAGGACGAGATGTACGACCAGGCCGTTCGTCTCGTGTGCGAGACCCGCATGGCGTCCGTCTCGATGATCCAGCGGCGGCTGCAGGTCGGCTTCAACCGCGCGGCACGCATGGTCGAGCAGATGGAGAAGGAAGGCATCGTGGGCGCGTCCAACGGCTCGAAGCCTCGCGAGGTGCTCGCGCAGGCCATGTAGCCGAGGCGCGTCGGTACGTGAAGCTCGGCGCGGTATCGAGCAAAGCAGCGCGCGCCGCACGAGAGGCGCATCAGAGCCCGCTGGGCCAGCGCGCGCGCGAT
>JAYTLP010000504.1:0-6382 GCA_043729375.1 Myxococcales bacterium | reverse complement strand
CTCTCGCTGTCGCGGGGCGGCAAGTTCGAGGACGCCGCGCAGCCGAAGGTCGGCGAGGCCGCGTATCCGTACACCGGTCAGAGCGGCTACGAGTGCATGCCCACGTACGTGTCCGATGCGCTCGGACCGTTCGGTCGCAACCTCGACGCGACCGCGCGCATCAAGCGCGCGCTCGTCGACGCGGGCCTGGCCACACCCGTCGTCGCCGCCGGCGGGCTCTCGACGTTCGAGCTCGCGGAGTCGATTCTCGCGCGCGGGGACGCGGACTTCATCGCAGCCGCGCGCCAGAGCCTCGCCGACCCCGACTGGTTCGAGAAGATGCGCCTCGGTCGCGGCGACGAGATTCGGCGGTGCAACTACACCAACTACTGCGAGGCGCTCGACCAGCGACACAAGGCCGTGACGTGCAAGCTGTGGGATCGCCTCGACGTGGATGTGCCCGGCGTCGCGCTCGACTCCACCGGTCATCGCCGCCTCGTGCCGCCTCTGTGGCATCGTTCGCCACCATGAGCCCGATGACCCCGACCATGGACGACGCGCTCCGTTCGGCCATCGACTTCCCCGAGCGCTTCAATCTGGCCGACTACTTCCTCGACCGCCGCATCGCAGACGGCCTCGGCGATCGTGTTGCGATCATCGACGACAACGGTCGGGTCACCTACCGCGAGCTGCAGCAGCTCGCCAACCGCGTCGCGAACGCGCTCGTGGCTGCCAACGTGCGGCAAGAGGAGCGCGTGCTCATCGGGCTCCACGACTCGATCGAGTTCGCCGCCACGTTCTTCGGCGTGCTCAAGGCCGGCGCGGTGGTCGCCATGGTCAACCCCGAGCTGCCAGGCGCCGACTATGCGCACTACCTCGAGTACACGAGAGCGCGCGTCTTCGTGTGCGACAGCGACGTGGCGCACAAGGCGTCGCAGGAGCTCGACGAGGCGCGCCATCTCCAGCAGGCCATCGTCGTCGGCGACGTGGGCGCGTCGAAGAAGGCGGCCCCGTGGGCGCGCGTCGCCGCGGCGTCCGACGCATTCGAGAATCGCGACACGCACAGAGACGACTTCGCGATCTGGCTCTTCACATCGGGCTCTACGGGCACACCCAAGGCTGCGGTGCATTTGCAGCACGACTTCGCTTTCAACACCGAGTGCTACGCCAAGCGCGTGCTCGGTCTCACGGCGAACGACGTCACCCTCGGCGTCCCCAAGCTCTTCTTCGGTTACGCGACCGGCTCGAACCTCATGTTCCCGTGTGCCGTTGGTGGCAAGGTCGTGCTGTTCCGCGATCGCGCCACGCCCGAGCGCATCGAGGCGCTGTGCAAGCAGCACGGTGTCACCGTGCTCACGAGCGTGCCCACGATGATCAACAAGATGTGCGCGCACGCCGGGGACGACACCGCGATGAAGACCGTCCGCGCAACGATCTCCGCCGGCGAGGCGCTGCCCGAGGAGCTGTACCACCGCTACAAGGCGAAGTACGGCGGCGAGATCCTCGACGGCATCGGCTCGGCGGAGCTGTTCCACATCTACGTCAGCAATGTGCCCGGTGACGTGCGTCCGGGTTCGCTCGGGCGCGTGGTGCCCGGGTACGAGGCGAAGATCGTGCGGCCCGACGGCCAGGAAGCTGCACACGGCGAGATCGGCAACCTGTGGGTCAAGGGAGACTCGGCGGCCCTCTTCTATTTCCAGGCGCACGAGAAGTCGAAGCAGACCTTCCACGACGACTGGGTCGTCTCCGGCGATCTCTTTCGCAGCGACGAGGAGGGCTATCTGTTTTACGCGGGGCGCGCCGACGATCTGCTCAAGGTAGGCGGCATCTTCGTCTCGCCCGTCGAGGTGGAGAGCACGCTCATGCGCCATCCGCGCGTGCTCGAGGCAGCCGTCATCGGCTACGAGGACGAGGAGCGCCTCGTGAAGGCGATGGCCTACGTCGTCGCCCACGACTTCGATCCCGGCGAGGTGGCGTCGCTGACCGCTGCTCTCGTCGCGCACTGCAAGCGCGAGCTCGCCGCTTACAAGGCGCCGCGCAAGGTGGAGTTCGTGTCCGCGCTGCCGCGCTCCGATCGCGGCAAGATCCTGCGTCGGGAGCTGGGCAAGTGACCCCCTACCTGCCGGAGCTCACGTATCCCGAGGTCGAGCGGCTGCTCGCGCAAAAGCCGGTGCTGCTCGTGCCCGTCGGTGCGATCGAGGCGCACGGGCCGCACCTGCCGCTCGAGACCGATACGCTGCTGTCGATGGAGCTGGCCCGGCGCGCAGCCGAGGCGCTCGGCAACGCTGCCATCACGGCGCCGATCCCCTTCACGGCAGCCGGCTACGCGAGTGGCTTCGCCGGTACGCTGTCGATTCCGCCCACGACGGCGCAGGCGCTCATCCGCGACGTGGGCATCGGCCTCGTGCGCATGGGTTTTCACAAGCTCTGCTTCGTCAACAGCCACCTCGATCCCGCGCACGTCGAAGTCCTGCGGGCGGCGCGCCAGGAGATCGAGACGGCCACATCACTCGAGGTGGCCTTCCCCGACCAGCTCGAGCCGCGCTGGGGCCGCACGCTCTCCGACGAGTACAAGCGCGCAGCCTGTCACGCGGGCAGCTACGAGACCTCGCTGCTGCTCGCATCCCCCGGCGCGCGTCACCTTGTGCGCGACGCCGAGCGCGCCGGCCTGCCGGTGCTCGACATCAACCTCGCGAAGGCGATGAGAGCGGGCGCCACGCGCTTCGAGGAGGTCGGCGCGACGCGGGCGTACTTCGGTGACCCCGCGGGCGCCACGCCGCAGGAGGGCGAGTGGCTGTACGAGCGCCTCGTCGAGATGGTGGTGACCGTCGTGCGCGAGACGTGGCCGTAAAGGTCGCGCTCGGCCGCTTCCCGACGCCCGTCGAGCGTTTGCACGGGCTCGTGACGGATCGCGTCGAGCTCTGGGTCAAGCGCGAGGACCGCGCAGGCGTCTCGTACGGCGGCAACAAGGTCCGCAAGCTCGAGTACCTCCTCGGCGACGCGCTCACGCTCGGCAAGAAGCGCATCGTGACGATCGGCGGCTGGGGCTCGAACCACGCGCTCGCCACCGCGATCTACGCGCGGCAGCTAGGCCTTCCGTGCGAGCTGCTCCTGTTCCCGCAGCCGCGAGACGCCAGCGTCGACGAAAAGATGGATCGCATGCGCGCGACCGGCGCCGCGGTGCACGAGCTGTCCTCGCTGCCGGCGCTCATCGCGCCGCTCCTCGGTGCACGCCTCGATCGCGACGCTTACTACATCGCAGGCGGTGGTTCGTCGGTGGTCGGCTCCCTCGGCTGGGTGGACGCAGCGCACGAGCTCGCGGGTCAGGGCCGGTTCGACCTCGTCTACGTCGCGCTCGGCTCGTGCGGCACCGTCGCGGGCCTCCTGGCCGGGTATCGCGAGGTCGCGCGCGCCCCCGTCATCGTCGGCGTCCGCGTCGTCGAGCGGCCCGTCTCCGGCTACGGACCCGCGCGGCGGCTCGAGGAGGCGATCGTCTCGCTGCTCGGCACCGCGCACCTGCCGCCGACCGAGCTCGTGATCGTGCACGATCAGATCGGTCGAGGCTATGGCCATGCTACCGACGCTGCCACGCGCGCGGTCGAGCTCGCTCGACGGTGCGGGCTTGCGCTGGAGACCACGTACACCGGCAAGGCGCTCGCCGCGCTCCTCGCGCACGCGGCAACCGGCGCGCTCGACGGCAAGCGCGTGCTGTTCATCGACACGTACTCGAGCGTGCAGCCGGTCTACGCCGTCAGTTGAACGGGCTCCTGCACGATGACGTTGCCCTTCTGGTCCAGCCCGAGGTACGCGGCGGGCGTCACCAGCTCGTGGCCGAACACTGCGAGCCACTTCTCCTTCACGACGCGATCCAGCAGCGCACGCTTGGTCTCCAGCGTGGCCACCACGTCGAGGTCGTAGCCCATGATGAACGGGAGCCTCAGGTGGACGGCTGTCGGGATCACGTCGCCGAAGAACACGACGCGATGGCCGTTGCCGTCGGAGATGACCACCGACTGGTGACCCGCCGTGTGGCCGGGCGTGGGGAGCACACGGATGCCGGGGGCGACCTCCTGCTCGCCGTCCGCGAGCCGCAGCAGCCCGGCGTCCTCGAGCGGCAGGAAGTTCTCGCCGAGGTAGCTCGCGCGGTTGCGCTCGTGCGGGTGCTTCGCGTCGTGCAGCTCGCGCGCCTGGATGTGATGCTGCGCGCGAGAAAACACGGGCCGGACCGTCGAGCCGTCGCGGCGCGTGGTGCCGCCCGAGTGATCGAAGTGGAGGTGGCTCATGACCACGTGGCTGATGGATTCCGCATCGACACCCATGGCGCGGAGGTTCTTCTCCGTCGAGTGGTCGTGGTCGATGCCGAAGATGTCCATCTCCTTCGGTGAAAACTTGCCGCCGTTCCCGGTCTCGACGAGGGTGCGCTCGCCCGTGGTGACGCGCTCGACGAGGAGGCAGTTCGTCGCGTACGAGCAGCGGTTGTGCTCGTCGCAGGACGTCAGCTTCGACCAGATGGTCTTCGGAACGACGCCGTGCATCGCGCCCCCATCGAGGCGAAAGTTGCCGCCGTTCACGAGTGTCAGGTTGAAGTCGCCAAAGCGCATAGCCGGACTCTAGCGCATCGTCTTGACACGCAAAGGGCGGACGCACGTAAGCTACCCGCCCGATGGGAAAACCCAATTACCGTGTCGTCGTCTCCTTCGATCCGCTGCGTGGGAGCTGGAGCGCGCGCGCGCCGGAGCTCGAGCACCTGACGGGCGAGGGACCGTCGCGGAAGGACGCCATCTGCAAGCTCGAGGACGAGATCGACGCGCAGCTCGCCAACATGCTGTCGCTCGGCTCGCAGCCGCCGAAGGCATCTGACGAGATCGACCACTCGGGCGAGGTGAGCGCGAAGATCTCGAAGAGCCTCCACCGCGAGCTCTACTACATGTCGCAGTCGGAGGGCGTCGAGGTGGACCAGCTCGTGAGCGAGCTGCTCGCGGCGGCGCTGACGCAGCGTCAGGGCTTGCGCGGGACCTCGCGCAAGCAGCAGGCCCCGGGCATCGTCTCCGACGACGTCGGCAACCGCGTCGAGGCTCAGCGCCACTCGAGCGCCGACGGCAACCGCGCCGATGGCAACCGCGGTGGTGGCAACTTCCGGCGCGGGAGCAACCCTCAGCTCCTCGACGACCGCGCCAGCTTCATCGAGTACGTGCGCACCCTCGACCAGAACCCGCCGGCCGGGAACCAGAACCGCGGTGGCTCCCCGCGACCCGGTAACAGTGGCGGTGGCGGTGGCGGTGGCGGCGATCCGGCGAACCGCCGCCGTCGCGGACGCGGCGGTCCGAACCAGGGGCTCAACAACCCGAACCCGGGCAACCCGAATCATGGCAACCGCGGTCGGGACGGGCAGCAGCGCAGCGCCGGCCCGCAGCCCGATCGCAACGGTCCGCGCCCCGAGCGGCAGTCCGCTGCCGCGCCGGCACCCACTGACACGCACGAGTAGGTTTCCCGGCGTGATACGCTCGGAGTGGGCATGACCTCACCGCAATCTGCCTTTCGACCAGGCCCGTTCGGGCGCTGGCAGCTGCTCGAGCGCATCGCGGTCGGGGGTATGGCCGAGATCTTCAAGGCCAAGCAGTCGGGCGCCCACGGCTTCGAGAAGACCGTGGTCATCAAGCGGATCCTGCCGAACCTCGCATCGGACCCCGAGTTCCTGGCGATGTTCGTGGACGAGGCAAAGCTGCAGTGCGCCCTCGAGCACCCGAAAATCGTGCAGGTCTTCGAGTTCGGCGAGGTGAACGACCAGTACTTCATCGCGATGGAGTACGTCGATGGCATGGATTCGCTCGGCCTGCTGCGCGCGTGTGCGCACCGGCGGCTGCGGTTGCCCGTGCGCCTCGCCGTGCACATCGCTGCCGAGACGCTCGACGCGCTCGCCTACGCGCACGACAAGCGTGGGGCCGACGGCCGGCCGCTCGGGCTCGTGCACCGCGACATCTCGCCGTCGAACATCCTCCTCGCGCGCCGCGGCGACGTGAAGCTGGGTGACTTCGGCATCGCTCGCGCCGCGGAGCGCGAGCGGCAGTCGAAGACGCAGGCCGGCACGCTGAAGGGCAAGTACGGCTACATGGCGCCCGAGCAGGTCGTGGGCGGCGACCTCGACGCGCGCGCGGACATCTTCGCCGTCGGGATCGTGCTCGCCGAGATGCTCATGGGTCGGCGCCTCTTCACGGCGCCGAACGATCTCGACGTGCTCCTCATGGTGCGCGACGCGCGGCTCGAGCGGCTCGATCGGTACGGTGCCGACATCCCCACGCCGCTCCGGGCCATCCTCGACAAGCTGCTGTCGAAGGACCTCGAGGGGCGGTACCAGCGGGCGGAGCAGGCGCGCGAGGCGCTGTACGACTTCCTGTTCGATTCG
>JAYTLP010000503.1:0-9312 GCA_043729375.1 Myxococcales bacterium | reverse complement strand
GACCGTGACGCCGGTCCGGGCCGTCTCGAGCCCGGCGACCTCGGTGAGCCCGAGCAGCCAGTGCTCTGCCGCGACGTACGCCGTCTTGTTCGCGCTGGCGACGAGGCCGTGCGCCGATGCAATGTTGATGATGCGCCGCCAGCCGCGCTGCTTCATCGTGGGTAGCGCGAGGCGCATCGTGTGGAGACTCGACGAGAGGTTGACGGCGAGCACAGCGTCCCACTTCACCACGGGGAACTCTTCGACAGTGGCCACGTGCTCAATCCCCGCGTTGTCGACGAGGATGTCGACGCCGTGGAGCGACTGCGCGTGCAGCATGAACGCTTCGAGCTCGGCGCCGTGATGGCCGACGGTCACGCCGTGCGCGCGAGCGAGGCCCGCGCGGGGCTCCTTCACGGCGGCGTCGTTCCCTGACCCGTCGAGGAGTACGTTCGCCCCTTCGGCCGCGAGCGCAGCGGCGATCCCGAGCCCGGTCCCCGAGGTCGAACCCGTGACCAGTGCCAGCTTGCCCTTCATGAACCCGCCCTCGATCGACATGGGGCGCGCATGATGACACAGCCGGTGGTGCTCGGCTCGGCGCTGTAGCGCATCGGCGGCTACCTCGGCGCGCTGCCCCGGCGACGCGCTCCGCGAGTCGGCGGTGCAGCTCGACGGCAAGGACATGGAGCTGTGGCCGTTCTACGACTCGATCACCTGCGACACGCTCTCCATCCGCGGCGCGCTGTCCGACCTGTTCCCGAGGGCCGTGCACGAGCAATGGCCAGCCGCGGCCAACGCGCCCGGGCTCGGGCAGCCCGATCAGGTCGCGCTCGTGAGAAGCTACCCGTGTGGCGATTGACCCCGCGACGACAACGGCCGTGCAGATCTCCGTGGTGGTCCCCGTGTACAGGGGCGAGGCATGTCTCGCGGAGCTGTACACTCGTCTCCTCGACACACTCTCCGCGCTCGTTCCCACCTTCGAGATCGTGCTCGTGGAGGACTGCGGGCAAGACGGCTCGTGGGAGAAGATCCTCGAGCTGGCGCGCCGTGACCCCCGCGTGCGGGGCCTCCAGTTCTCGCGCAACTTCGGCCAGCACCACGCCATCACGGCGGGCCTCGAGGCGAGCCGAGGTGCGTGGGTGGTCGTCATGGACTGCGACCTGCAGGATCGGCCCGAGGAGATCCCGCGCCTCTACGCGAAGGTGAAAGAGGGGTACGACTGCGTCCTCGCGCGACGCGCGATCCGTCGCGACCGCGCGCTCAAGCGCTTCGGCAGCTGGGCCTTCTGGGCGCTCTTCAACTGGCTCACCGACCTGCGCTACGACGGCACGGTCGCCAACTTCAGCATCGTCTCGCGGCGCGTCGTCGACGATCTCGCCGGCATCCGCGAAGCCGTCCGCTTCTATGGCGGCTTCCTCTCCTGGATGGGATACGCGGACGCGTTCGTCGACGTGCAGCACTCGCCGCGCTATCGCGGCGAGTCGTCCTACACCTTTCTCAAGCTGCTCAGGCTCTCGACGGACATCATCCTCGCGCACTCCAACAAGCCCCTGCGGCTGTGTGTCGCGGCCGGGATGTTCATCTCCGCGCTCTCCACCGTGGCCGGTATCGTCTTCATCGTGCGGGTGCTCCTGTACGGCTCCCCCGTGATGGGCTGGCCGAGCCTCATGATCACCATCTTCTTCGGCACCGGCGCGATCGTGCTGACGCTGGGCATCATCGGGCTGTACATCGACCGCATCTTCACCGAGGTGAAGCGGCGCCCACTATATCTGGTGCGCAGGCGCACCGATGGGTGAGTCGGTCCTCTCGGAGCTCGACACGCGACGCTTCGGGTGCCGCATCGCTCGCGCCGAGCTCGACGAGCCCGGGGCGGTTGCTCGCCTCTACACGCATGCCGCTGCGGAGGGCACCGCAATGACGATCGCGCGCTGCGACGCGGGTCGCTTCGACATCGTGCACACGCTCGAGGCGCACGGCGCGCGCTGCATGGACGTGCTCGTCTACTACGCCGGAGCCACGAGCGGCTTTCTGGGGGAACGACGCAAGAGCGCGGGCCGGGTGCGCAAGGCGGGCGCAGACGATGCCGGGATCGTCTCGGACCTGGCATCGGCGAGCTTTGCGTCGCTCGGCGGCCACTACCACTCGGACCCCCGGCTCGACCGCGCGGCCAGCACCGCGGGCTATGTCGAATGGGCCGTGTCCACGCTCCGTGCGCAGCGCCACGAGGTGCTCCTCTCGGAGATCGACGGCGTGCCGGCCGGCTTCCTCGCGCTCCGCGTTGACGGCGACGCCGGCGAGATCGTGCTCAACGGGGTGCGCCCGGACCTCTGGGGACAAGGCATCTACGGCGACCTCCTCCACGACGCGGGCACCCGACTCGTGGAGCGCGCCGTCACCTCCGTGTCGTCGTCGACGCAGCTCCACAACGTTGCGCCGCAGCGAGCGTGGGCGCGCGCAGGCCTGTCTCCGGTGCGCTCGTCCTTCACGTTCCACTGCTGGCACTGAGATGAAGATGAAGATTCCGTTCAATCGCGCGTTCGCGACGGGCCAGGAGCTCGAGTACATCAGCGAGGCGATCGCGAGCGGTCAGCTCTCCGGCGCAGGCAAATTTACCAGGCGATGCGAGGCACGCCTCGTGGCGATGACCGGCGCAGGCAAGGCGCTCCTCACCACGTCGTGCACCGCCGCGCTCGAGATGGCTGCGTTGCTCGTGGGGCTCTCCCCTGGCGACGAGGTGATCATGCCGTCGTACACCTTCGTGTCGACCGCGAACGCCGTGGCGCTGCGTGGCGCCGTCCCCGTGTTCGTCGATATCCGGCCCGACTCGCTCAACCTGGACGAGACGCTCGTCGAGGCCGCCATCACGCCGAAGACGAAGATGATCTGCGTCGTTCACTACGCCGGTGTCGCGTGTGCGATGGACCCGATCCTGGAGATCGCTGGACGTCACGGCTCGACCGTCGTCGAAGATGCGGCGCAGAGCATCGGCGCCACCTACAAGGGCCGCGCGCTCGGGTCGCTGGGCGCGCTCGCGGCGCTCAGCTTCCACGACTCGAAAAACATCATCGCCGGCGAAGGGGGCGCGCTGCTCGTGAACGACGCTTCGCTCGAGGCCCGCGCAGAGATCATCTGGGAGAAGGGCACCGACCGGATGGCCTTCTTCCGCGGGCAAGTCGACAAGTACACGTGGGTCGACCTCGGCTCCTCGTACCTGCCGAGCGAGATCACGGCAGCCTTTCTTCTGGCCCAGCTCGAGTCGGTCGAGCGCATCACGGCGGAGCGCTTCCGCTTGTGGCGTCGATACCACGAGCACCTCGCCGGTGCCGAGGCTGCCGGTTCCCTCGCGCGTCCGCAGCCTGTCCTGGACTGCGAGCACAACGCGCACATCTACTACGTCGTGCTGCCGTCGCTCGGTGCCCGTACGCGCGTGGCGGCTGCGCTTGCCGAGGCCGGGATCCTCGCCGTGTTCCACTATGTGCCTCTGCACTCGTCACCCGCCGGACGGCGCTATGGACGGGCCGCCGGCCCCATGCGGGTGACAGACCGCGTCGGCGACTGTCTGCTGCGCCTCCCGATGTGGGTCGGGCTGCCCGATGACGTCATCGATAGCATCTGCGAGATAGTGACCCAGCACGCACGTTGATCGCACCCGACGGGATGGCATAGGCTCGTGCGATGCGAAGCGCGATCGGTCTCATCCTCGTCCTGTGCGTCCTCGGTGCGCTCACCGGCTCCGCCCACGCGCAGTCCCAGCCGTTGCCGCTCGGACCCGGCACGAAGTACCGCGTGCGCGTCGATTCGAGCCCGCAACAGGCTGCGATCTACGTCGAGGGCAAGCAGTACGGCATCCAGGGCTACACGCCGTCGGTGCTGCGCCTGCCGAAGGGCTCCTACAAGGTGATCATCGAGCTGCCGGGCTGGAAGCCGATGGAGCGCACCGTCGAGGTGCGCCGCGCCGCGGCCGTGCAGCCGTTCCTGTTCACGCTCGAGCGCGCGGTGCGGCCTGCGGTGCTCGACGTGCGCTCCACGAGCGGAGACTCCGCCTCGGGCGGTCAGCTCTTCGTCGACGGCGCGCCGGCGGGTACGGTCCCCGGCCATGCCGAGCTCCCTGCCGGCAAGCACGTCGTCGAGGTGAAGAAGCCCGGCTTCAAGGACTTCCGCGACACGGTGGACGCACAGGAAGGAGACACGCGCACGATGGTCATCGAGCTCGTCGCCGAGGCCAAAAAGGGCGCGATCCTCGTCACCGCGGATGTCTCCGGCGCCGAGGTCTACGTCGATGGCACGCGCCGCGATGCCGCACCCACGCTCGTGGCCGATCTCGTCGAGGGCGACCACACCGTCGAGGTTCGCAAGGATCCGCTGCCGCCGTTTCGCCAGGTCGTGCGTGTGGTGGGCAATGCGCAGCAGAAGGTCGAGGCGCGCTTCACCGACAAGATGGGCGGAACGCTCCGCGTGGTCAGCTCTGCGCCGGACGCCAGCGTCGTGCTCGACGGCGAGGTGAAGGGCAAGGCCAACACGGACATCCAGATCACGCGTCCCGGCCAGCACATCGTCGAGCTGCGCGTCCCCGGGATGACGAGCCAGTCGACCGAGGTCACCATCGCGGCCGGCGAGTCGCGTGTCATCAAGATGGATCCACAGGGGCCCGCGGCACCGAACCCGAACGTGCCGCCGCTCGAGGCGGTGGGGCGGCTGCGCGTCGTCACACCGGAGCCCGACGCGGAGGTCTTCCTCGACGGTACTTCCATGGGTGTCGGATCGATCGATCGGCGCGACATCCCGAACGGAAAGCACTTCGTCGTCGTGCGCAAGCAGGGCTTCGCGGAGTGGAAGCGCGAGATCGACATCAAGCCCGGCGAGTCGATGTCGCTCACGGCCGACCTCGCCTCGTCGGGCACCATCAAGATTTTGGCCAACGTGAGCGGCGCCGAGGTCTTCATCGACAGCCAGCCCGCGGGTCGCACGCCGGTCACGGTACCGAACGTCCCGGCGGGTGATCACCTCGTCGAGGTGCGCGCGCCCGGCTTCCTCGATGCCCGCCAGCAGCTTCACCTGGCAGGCGGCGAGCAGAAGGTGCTCTCCGCCGACCTGCAGACGCGACGCGACGGCCCGAGCGCCCAGGACATTGCGCGTCACATCCGCTCGAGCTCGTCGTTCTCCGCCGTCACGCTCGATCCCGGACGCTTCACGTTCGACCTCGGCGTCGGCTTCTTGCCCTTCGCTCAGGCCCGCCTCACCGTGGGTGCGTGGCGCCACGGCATGTTCGGTATCGACGCCGGCGTCGGCGTGCGCACGAGCGGCTACCTGACCGAGGTCGGCGTGCACGCGAAGGCGCAGCTCCTGCGTGCCGGGCCGGTGGCGATCGGCACACAGTTCTACCTCGGCGGTGGCGGTGGCCCCGGCGGCCGTAACGACTTCACGTTCGAGTGGGGCCTGCCGATCTCGTTGCTCTTCGGCGACATTGTCCGCGTCACCGGCAACCCGTACCTCCAGGTCGCGACCGATCGCCTGTGCCCCACATCCGCCACGCCGACCGTGCACGGCAGCGAGTCGGACGTCTGCAGCACGGGGTACGGCAGCCAGCCGGCTGGCAAGACCAACTACGACGCGCGCTGGCACCACGGCACGCGCGATCGCTTCGTGTCCACGCGCCTCATGCTCCAGGCCGCCATCGAGGTGTCCATCCACCGCGTCGCGACGCTCTTCTTCATCTTCGAGGGCGCGCCGACCGGCGAGCGCGCCTCGCTCACGGGCACGGCAGGCTACGGCTACAACGACGGCTTTGCGTGGAAGCACGATCCGCGGCTCTACGGTCGCCTCGGCTTGACCTTCAAGTTCTAGGAAGCAGCCTCGCTCAGCGAAGCATGCCGCTCTTCGCTTCTGCGGCGTAGCGCACGAGCTCGGCGTCCGCGTCGCTCAGCGTGTCGAGCTTGGCAACCGCAACGTCGGCCCAAGGCTGGCCACGGCCATGCTCGATGAGGTGACCGAGACCATGGATCGCCGCGCGTCGTGCGGGGCGCGCGGCGTGGCCGAGCAGCCGACCGAGTGCCTCGACGACCTCACTGGCGCGGAGCGACACGAGCGGATGGCTCCCACGTGCGAAGAAGAAGTCGAAACACATCTCGAGCGTCACGGCAGAAAAAGAGCCGGGAGGTGCCTCGACGGCGGCGCGATCCACAAGTGACGTCGCGCCGAGGAACATGGCGTGTGCGCGATACACGTCCACACGGCGCGACAGCTCACCTGCCGCGAACAGCAGGTTCCACAGCCCTCGCTCGCCGAGCTCGTCGAGGGCGGCACGCTGCAACACGGTCGTGACGCGCTCCGCCTCGGCGGGCGTGTCTGCGAGCTCGAGCGGGCCGTCGAGCTCCCGCGCGAGGTCGAGCAGCGCGCGTGCATCGGAGGAGAGCGTCATCCGACGAGCTCCACGAGCGCCTTCTCGCCGACGAAAAAATCAATGAACCTCGCGCCGAGCCGGCGATCCCCGCCCTCGCTCACCCACACCACGCGACCGCGCGCGCGCACGGCAACGACGCCGTCGTCCGCGCTCGTCTTCATGAGCGCGACCTCGAACTCGGCGCCGGCCATGAACGAGAGCGGGGCGTGCACGCAGAAACCGCCGAGCGAGACGTCGTGGACCCTCGCGTACAAGGTGCTCTTGCCGTCGGCGATCCAGCAGCGCACCTGCGCGGATCGCCGTGGGTGGTGCCGCTTCTCGGCGAAGTCGGCACGTCCGGTGCGTGCGAGCGGGCCGAGCGAACGTGGACCGAGATTGCGCAGCATCATTTGGTTCTCGTGCCCGAGAACACGAGCGCGTCGTCGATGGGGCCCGTCGCGAAGAACGTCCCGCTGGCGAGCATCTCGGCCACCAGGTCGGCGTTCGAATCGACGAGCCTCGCGTTACCCGACAGCCCGATCCCCGCATCGCCGACGAAAGTTGTCTCGAGCGCATCTCCGACGCGGGTCACGGCATCGTCGCACGCGGCGACGAGGGTACCCGCGCAACCGGTGGCCCCGGACTGTTCGCACACGAGGTCCTCGATTGCGGCGCAGCCCGTCTTGCCGCCGTGCTGGACCTCGCCCACCGTCGCACGCAGCCAGCCACTCCAGGTGGCATCGGTGAGAGCAGGCAGCCGCGGCGCGATGCTGGCCGTCGAGAAGGTTTGGCTCCACAGCTTCGGTAGCCCGAGGCCGAGGACGTGCGGGCCGATGAAGAGCCTGCTGGC
Source organism: Myxococcales bacterium (assembly GCA_043729375.1). Taxonomy (GTDB): domain Bacteria; phylum Myxococcota_A; class Polyangia; order Palsa-1104; family Palsa-1104; genus JBDTCO01. Next base: position 2,101 of record JAYTLP010000503.1, on the reverse strand, counting down.
CAGGGCGGTGGCAGCCACACCGTACGCCACGCGCGCCGGCACCCCCAGCGCGGCCAGATCGATCGCTGCACCGAGCGAGAATGCGACGGCCAGCGCGGTGTGCGTGGCCTCGTAGCGCTGACCCGTGGCCGTCGTGTCCTCTATGTGCGCGAGGGTCGGAGACAAGCGCAGGGTGGAGGTCAGCGTCCCCGACTTCAGGATCGCATCGAGATCGCCGATGAGTGCGCTCCGCACTCCGCCCGTCGGGGCGAGCTCCAGCAGCGTGCCGAGCTGCACGTCCAGCGACGCATCGGTGCCGACGAGCGCCGACCGGCAGCTGACGGTGGACATGCCTGCGGTACTCGGCGCGGCCGCGCCTCGGTGCGCATCGATGAGCGCCTGACGCGCGGCGTCGACGTCGCCGACCAGCACGTCGAGGAGCAGCTGCGCGGCGTGACCCGGGCACCGATCGACGATGTCGACGCTTGCAAAGCGCGCGTCGTGGCGCGAATCGCGAGCGGCCGCCAGTGACGTGGTGAGCGTGAAGGACCCGGTCGCGTCCGGGGAGGACGGTACGAGCGCGAGCGGCACAAAGAGGTGCGTCCCTGGCGGCAGGAGCGCCGCAGCCAGGTCGATGCAGCCGTATGCGACGAGCGCGTCCATGGACTCGAGGCGTCCGACGAGCGCGTACGTACCGGACAGAAGGTTCCGGAACGTCAGCGTCGAGGTGGACGTGGGCACCGGACCCACGTCGCGGGACGCACCGACGAGCTGCGGCGTGACCGGTACGTCCGCGCACGTCTTTCCCGCAAACAGCGCGGCGACGAAGCTGCGCGTCCCTGGAGGCGGCAGGGGGTCGGTGAGCACCGCGTCGATGGTCACGAACTCGAGCTTCGAGACGCTGACGTCGAACACCGCGTCGGCGGCTCCGGCCGCGCTCGCGTGCACGCTGAAGCCGGCACCCTCCTGGCTACCGGCCGTGAGGGTGGCCTTCGCGTCGCCAGTGCCGTCCGTCGGTACGGTATCGCGCGAGAGCGTGGAGCCGCCGGGATCGCCGAAGATCGAGAAGCGTACCGGGCCGCGTACCGGCTCCTGGCCCCCGTCATCGAGCACGTAGCGGACGCCGAGCTCGACCGTCTGGCCGTAACGAAGCCCGAGCTGCGCGTCGCCGAGGATCACGAGCTCTCGACCCACGCCGCCATCGACAAAGGGCGTAATTCCACTCTCGCACGCACCCACCAAGAGGCACGTGAGCGCGAGCCCGGCACGGCATCTGAGCCTCACAAAATCACAGCCTATGCAGATCATCACACCCGGTCAATCCGCGGGCTACGGACGGTCGCCGCAGCGGCGGGCGTGCTAGAGCTGGGGGCTCGCCATGTCGTCCTTCACCCATCTGCACGTTCATTCCCAGTACAGCCTGCTCGACGGTGCGATCCGTCTGGCCGACCTGTTCAAGACCGTGCGCGGCCACGGCATGGACTCGGTGGCGCTGACCGACCACGGGAACATGTACGGCATGGTCGACTTCTACAAGCGCGCCAAGGCCGAAGGGGTGAAGCCCATCTTCGGTTGCGAGACGTACATCACGACCGACCGCACGGACCGCACGGAGCGAAAAAACTATCACCTCATCCTGCTCGCCAAGGATCAGGTCGGGTACCACAACCTGCAGTACCTCAACTCGAAGGGCTTCCTCGAGGGCTTCTATTACAACCCGCGCATCGACAAGAAGCTGCTGCGCGAGCGGTCCGAGGGGCTCATCGGCCTGTCGGCCTGCCTCGGCGGAGAGATCTCGCAGACGCTGACGCGCGCAGGCTACGAGGCGGCGAAGGAGGTCGCCAGGGAGTACGCCGACATCTTCGGCAAGGGCGACTTCTTCCTCGAGATCATGGACAACGGCCTGCCCGAGCAGGCGGTCCTCAACGGCGAGCTGCGTCGTATGTCGAAGGAGACGGGCATCCCGCTCGTCGCCACCGGTGACTGCCACTACGTCAAGCGCGAGGACGCGCGCGCGCACGAAGTCCTCATGGCCATCCAGCAGGGCCGCACACTCAGCGACGACAAGCGCCTCAGGCACGACGTCGACAGCTACTACATCAAGAGCGCCTCCGAGTTCGAG
>JAYTLP010000502.1:0-3661 GCA_043729375.1 Myxococcales bacterium | reverse complement strand
TAGATCATCGCACCTCCGGCGTCGCCGAGCGAGCCCGTCTCGAGTGTGCGCGTGCCGTCGGTGGTGATGGTCTCGCCGCTCGGCGATGGATCGTCGCCGCCCGGACCGAGGCGAAAGTTCGGCAGCGCAAACAGATCGACGGTGGTGGCGGTAGTGCCCGTGTTCGTGGCGCGCGCGATCATCACGAGCGCGTTCTGCGAGAGGCCGTACGGATCGTAGAAGTACGAGTCGACCTTCACCGCGCCGATGGATGCCGTGGTGCGCACGATGCCCGACTGATCGACGTAGCCGGCGCTGGTCTGCGTGGCGTCGGGCAACCAGCTCGCCGTGGTGCCCCCGACCCGCGCGCCGAAGTAGATGTCATAGGCGAGGTCGCGCCGGTAGACGCCCTCACCGTGCGGATCGGCACCGGCACGGAGATACTTGTACGGGCGTTCGAGGAAGGTCGTGACCTTGTGCGCGCTCGCGTCGAACACCGAGAACCCGAAGCCGTTGCCCGACGGCAGCGACGAAAACGACGGCACCGGTGCCGGCGCGGCCGAGGCATGCGCGGCGAGCAGCGCACCGGAGAGGACGACCGCGAGAGACGAAGTACGCATCGTCTTCACGGTCGCGCCTCGCGTCCCCGCGCGTCAAGCCTGCCCTACAGGCAGCTGATGCGCTGCATGTAGATGTCGAGCGGCACCGCGTCCGACTGGAGGCTCGCCCCTGCCGCGCCCTGCATCCACACGATCGCAAACTGCCCGTCACCGCCGTAGACCATCTGCGGCTGGCTCGCTCCCTCACGGACGTCGTGCGACGCGGTGATGACGCCGCAGGCCGGGTCGACAGAGTTCCCGCAGCTCGAGCCGTCGAGCGCGGTGCGTACGCCGTCCGCATCGATGTGTACGAACGCGAGGTCGGAGCCGGGGGTGCCGCACTCCGCCTGGTACACTACGCCGTAACCAGTGCCGTCGTACGCGATGGCGGGCGTGCAGGTCGAGCCACCGAACGTCACGCCGCGCGCCGGTAGCGTGGTCGTTCCGGTTGCGCTCTGTCGCTGGTAGATGACGGCGGCGGCGGCCTCGCTGCCGGTCGCGGAGACGACCGCATAGTCGCTGCCGCTCCACACGATGTCGGGCGTGGACTGCGCGTTCGTGCCGCTCGACGTCCCGATCTTGATATCGCTCGAGCTGGCGATGCCCATGTTGTCGATGGTGACAAAGTGCATGTCGCTCGACGTTCCGCTCGTGACGTCGCGCCACACGACACCCTGGTGAACGCCGTCGAACGCGAGCCGCGGTGCCGCGAACTTCGCGTTCGGCGTGGTGGTGAGCTGCTTCTCGAAGAGCAGCTCGACGCCGTTGGTCTGCACGCGCTTCCAGAACACGTCGTTGGCCACAGGGCAGGGGGTCGCGGTGCACGGGTAGTTGCGGCTGTCGATGAAGGCAAGGCCGAGCTGATCCTGCGTCGGCCCGCTCACGTGCTGGTCGCGGAGCGGCCGCTCGAGGAACGGCGTGCGTGCGACGCCCGACGAGGTGACGGCTGTGATACCGCACGAGGTGGCGCCCGGATCGCAGGGCTTGCCCGTCGCGTCGAGCTTCTGGCCCGTGGCATCCAGCGTCGACAGCACGATGTCCGTGGTGGAGGCCGTGGCTCGCGTCCACGCAATGGAGATGCCGCCGGTGACGGGCGACATCGAAGGTGCGTCGCCCGCGGCGATGGCCTGCGCGGACAGCGGGATGTTCGGTCCGAGGCTCTTGCCCGCCTTGTCGAGGAGCGCGACATCGATGCGGTACGTCGTGGGCGTCGCGCTCGCGAGCGCGCTCAGCCACGCCACGGTGTAGCCACCGCCGCTCGTGGCTATGCGCGGGTATCCGTGCTGGCCGGTCAAGTTGGACACGCGCTGGGCGCTGCCCGAGAGCTTGCATCCCTTGGCAGCGACGGGTGCTGCCATGTCCGTACCAAGCCCGCCTTGATCGACGGAGCCACCGGTCCTCGCGCCGGAGCATCCGACGAGCGTGGGGCCCGCGACGACGGTCAACGCGCAGGACAGGAGCCAGGAGGGGGAGGGTCGGCAGGCCATGGAGAGTCATCTTCGCGTACGTCCGCGCCGCGCGGCAAGACGCCTTTGTGGCCGGGGCGCCGTTTGTGACAAGGTGTGCGCATGCCCGCGAAGCCGCCCACACCGAAGAAGGGGCCGTCTCGTGGGGTGTCGCTTGAGGGCCCCGCGGCGCTGGATGCACTCGCACAGATCGACGCGACGTCGGCGCAGCCCGTGTACTTCGTGCACGGTAAGGAGCGCTACCTGGTGGACCGCGCGCTCGAGCTCCTTCGCACGCGTGTGCTCGATCCGCGGACGCGCGACTTCAACTACGAGCTGTACCAGGCGAAGGAAGCCGGCGCCGATCGCATCGCGAACGCGGCGCGCACGCTGCCGATGATGGCGAAGCGCAGGCTGGTCCTCGCGCGCGACTTCGACTCGTTGAAGGCCGACGACCAGGCGAAGCTCATCCCGTACCTCGAGGACCCCGCGCCGGAGTCGGTGCTCGTGCTCGAGGCGGACAAGCTCGACTCGCGCACGCGCTTCGGCGCCGCCGTGAAGAAGCACGCCACCTGCATCAAGCTCGACCCGCTCTACGAACGTCAGCTCATCGGGTTCGTGCGGACGGAAGCAAAGCGCCGCAAGCTGACTCTCGACGTCGGAGCCGGTGAGCTCCTCTGCGAGGAGATAGGCGCGGACCTCGGCGCGCTCGCCGACACCGTGGAGCGCCTCGCGCTATGGTCGGAGTCCAGAGGCGGTGGTCCGGTGAGTGCGCGCGACGTGGAGGCACAGGTGCCCGGTGGCCGTCAGCGCACGGTCTTCGAGCTTGCCGACGCGGTGGGTAAGGGAGATCGCGCCCGCGCGCTCAGCATCCTCGCGTCCATGCTCGAGAGCCGCGAGTCCGGCGTGCGCGTGGTGGCGATGCTCGCGCGACACGTGAGGCAGCTGTGGAGCGCCGACGGGCTCATGCGGAGCAAGACGCCGAAGTCGGAGCTGGCGTCGGCGCTCGGCGTGCCGCCGTTCTTCGTCGATGGGATCGTGGATCAGGCCCGCCGCGTGGCAACTTCGCGCGGGAGCGGAGGCAGCGAGGTCGCGTTCCGCGCCCTGCACGAAGCCCTCGTCCGCGCCGACAGGGAGCTCAAGTCGTCACGTCTCGACGAGTCGCGGATCATGGAGCGCCTCGTCCTCGACCTCACGCCGCAGCGTGTCTAGCCGCTCGCCGGAATCAAAAAGCACGCGCACGGAGGAATGAACCGCACCACTAGGGAACGGTCCGTCCTGCAGGGGAGCAGAGGTCCCCGCGGGAACCCCTGCAGGCGCTAGGCCTTGGCGGCCTTCGCCTTGCCGACGGCGATGGTGAGGCGCGAAATCTTGCGCGATGCGGCCTTGCGCGCGATGACGCCCTTCTGCGCGGCCTTGTCGATCTGGCGGATGGCCTTCGACAGGGCCTCGGCAGCGTCGATCTTCGGCGCAGCGCCCTTGACGACTTCCTTCGTATCGATGGCAGTGCGGACGCGCTTGACGAACGTGCGCATCGACGAGAGGTGAGTCTGGTTGCGCTCGCGACGACGGAGTCGCTGGCGGTTGCGCTTCTGTGCGGACTTGATATTGGCCAAGGTGATACTCTCCGGTGAAAAC
>JAYTLP010000501.1:0-8083 GCA_043729375.1 Myxococcales bacterium | reverse complement strand
ACTTGCGCCACGTTTCACTCCTCGTGAGTCCACTGGTTTCCACCTGATTCGACCCCCATCGGGGAGCAATGGGGGAGCAGCTCCCCCGCGCCGGGCGATAGAGCTACGGCCGCCGGCCTCGATGCCCGCGCCGCGTCAGGGGCAGGAGCGGCGCCCGCGCCTTCGAGGAGCACGAGGCACACCAGATCGTGGTCTCGCTCCGGATCTCCCATCCGGCGTCGCGTAGGGTCTCCTCGGCCTCGAGGCGCGTCCCCGGGGTCACGGGGATCGGCGCAAGACACCCGGAGCACTGCCCGGACCACCGATCTCGAGTTCCTTCGCCCGACGGTCGCGATGCGCGCTCGGCCGTTCGTGCTCGTCGTGCATGAGGACGCGCGCGGGGAGAACGACACGAGCATCCCGAACTAGCGCAGCTCGAACTGGGCGCGGCTGACCACCAGGCCGTCGCGGAGTGAGACGACCATGCGGCCGTTGTGCGGCGCTTCCCAGCGGTACGTGGAGAGCGGGCCGCTGTGAGACACCTCGGTGCCGGGGGAGCCGATGATGTTCTCCACCTCGGCGAGGGCCATCCCGTCCTGCACGCGCGCGTACTTCGCCAGCGTCGGGTGCGTGGTCGGGGCGGCGGCGGAAGCTGCGGGGCTCGTGCCCTGATGCGGGGGCAGCTTCAGGAGCCCGGACGCGGCCGCGCCGAAGGCGGCGAGGGCGAGCGCGGCGATTGCGAGGCCCCCAATGATGAGGATCCTCGCGCTTTGGTCGGGGCGCTTCGGGGGAGGCTGGTACGGGTACATGGGCGAATCATAGGGATTGAGGCCCCGAAAGGGTGGACGGAGGCCCACGCGTGTTGACGCACGTCGCGTGTGCCCCCCAAGGCGCCGTGAGGGTAACGGCGAGAAGACCTCGAGGGCCCCGCCGGTCAACGCGAGAGCACGGACGAAATCTAGCAACCCACGCCACGCCAGCCGCCCGACACGCCACCACCGCCCGGCGGTCTGGTGAACAAGACCGGCGCACGGTAACTTCGGTCTTGATGACCTACCTGCTCGTCTTCGGCGGAGCTCTGGTGCTCTGGTGGCTGTTCAAGAAGAAGCCGGCGAGCCTCCCGCAGCCAGCGGACGATTCGCCGCCAGTCGATATCTGGGAGGGGTCGCTCGGCAACGGCTCATCGCGGGTCGATGTGGTAGTCGGTTTTCGCGAGATGCTTATGCGCATGGTCATCCATGATGGGATTGTCGTCGAAAGCGAATACGCCCTGCGTCGCCGCGAAGGTGAGTGGCAGATGAAGCGGACGGCTGAATCACGACGGCTGCACGCAATCCTCGCCAAGGAGATCCACGAGAAGAATCTGGCGCTCGTGGAAGACGAGCCAACGAAAGAGCATCGCGACTGGCTCGCGGACTCGACGGCTGCAATGGCCGCCATAGCGGCCAACAAGCCCGACGAATGGATGGAGGTGGGGGAGGCGGTTGAGCCCAGCCTCGAGACGGCGTACCAGCGCTACATTCGCAGCGCCTAGACTTCGGCGGCGGCCTGAAGCGGAGCCAGAGGCCACGCCGATCCACAACACGCCTAGCGGCGCGAAGCGCGCAGAGTCTCGACGACGATCGTGCGCCGAAGCCGCGCCGTGGTCGCGACCGTCGCCCACTTGAAGAACTCGCGCTCCTCGACGCGCTTGTTCACGAGCTCGTCGAGCATCAGCTGCGTGACGTCCTCGTCGCTCAGGGTCGGGAACTCGGCGAGGAGCTCGACGAGCCGTCGCTCGACGAGCGTGCGGACCTCTTCCGGTTGCTCGCGCGGCGCGGCGTCCTCCTCCTCGCGACGCGCAGCTCGCGCCCGCCCCTCGTTCACGCCGATGAAGGCGACGACCGCGACGACGGCAGCAGCGAGGACAACGAACGCCAAGGTCTCCACGTTGCGAGCGTCTCACGCCGCAGCCGACGGGGCTACTCCGTCACGCGACGGCCGCGAGCTCGCGCCATCCGACGAGGCAGGCGGCCGTTCCGTTTCTACGACTCCCACGGAAGGTCGACGATCAGCGGCTCGTCCTCGGTATTCAGCGGGTCGAGCACGAGCACGAGGAGCGGGCCACCGCCGAAGGCTTCGGTCGCCCAGTCGCGAAGGAGCCGCACGAAGCCATAGAGCGGGCCGCGCTTCGGTAGGGCGCGCATCTTCCCGGTCTTCGCGTCGAACGCAGGCAGCTCGCCCGCCTCGGCGAGCTTGAAGGCCTCGGCGCGCATGCGCCACACGCGCTCGACGATGGTCCGCTCGCGGCTCGTCTTGCCGAGCTGCCCAAGTTTCTCCGGCATCGGGTCGGCCGTGCGCGCGGGCGTCGTCGGGCGCTCTTCCGCGAACGACGTGAGGATGTCGGCTAGAGGGGCGAAATTCGATCTGCGTGGAAGGTCCATTGCGTGTTCTCTGGATCACGCGTCGAGGCTCGTCGAGCGCGTGCACTGTCTTTACAGCGGCATCCAAGCGAGGCAAGTCGTGGACACGACCGCGCTTCTAGCGAATGACAAATCGACCGGGGGATACGGGGATTCTGGGTGCAAACGCGATCCGGCGCGATGTCCGCTCCACGGGTCACGACCAGTCACGACCTTCTCGGCGAAGTGACCTCGTCAAGGATGGCTTCCAGCTCCGCCCGGCGGCGAAAGTCGCCGGGGTACGGAGTGTTGACCTCGCCGACCAGCAGTCGAACATGAACGTCTCTGCGATCATCGTAGCGGCTTTCGCCGAAGTGCGAGATCCGTCCGAGGTCGTCGACCCGTGGTGAATCCACGGTCAACGCGAGAGCGAACGGGACGTGCGCCACCTCGGTCACGAGCTCGGCCTTGCCGGTGGCAACGTCGATGCCCGCCGAGAGGCCCGAGTGTCGCGCGAGGCCCCGCCGCACGAGCGTGAGGTACACCTCGTATCGGTTGGGCAGGTGCCGCGCCTCCTTGTTCAGCACGAAATGTCTCAGCTCGCGGTGTGTCTCGGCGAACTGCAAGGGGTTGACGGACAAGAACATCGCGAGAGCCTGCTTCAGAAAGCGAAGCGGCCGAATCTGCGAGAACGTCGCTAGGAACGGCGGCGCGCCCTCCGGTACCAGATCGAGAAACTCGAACGCTCGACGGGCGAGCGCGACGTACTCCTTTGCGTAGGGGCTGCATCTGACGGAGTTGCAGGCCACGCAGAGCGTGTGAGCTCCAGAGCCGCGCTGAAGTTGTTTCCCGCGTCGACCATTCCACGCGGGACCTTCGCGCAGCCAAAGGTCCATGTTCGCCTGAACGATCTTCTGCCCGTTGAACGCGGCTTCCGGAGGCACGTGCTCGTAGGAGAGCAGACCAACCTGCAGGCAGAGATGGCACGTCCCCTCGACCATCTTCGACATCTCGGCACCGTAGCCCGCTCTTGAGGTGCACGACGCACGAAGGCCCCGATCGAATCATCCGAGCGGGACCCTCTGCGTTGGGTCGGGGCTACGTCAGCCCGCCGCGCCTTCGACGATCGTCGCAGTGCGCGCCGTCACTAGCTCGCTGAGGCGCGCCTCGAGGAGGGGCAGCGCGACGGCGAGGTCGCGTGCACGGCGCACGTGCTGCGCCGCCCGTGCGATCTCGACATCTTCGTCGACGCAGAGGCCCTCGAGGGCACCGGCGGCGCTGATCTCGCGCGAGGGATTGAGGACGCAATCGCGGCGGGCTGTCATCGTGACGCCCGCCCCTTCATCGCGAGGAAATCCCGTGGTTCGACCTTCGAGGCGATGCACGCATTGGTCTCGCTCTCGTCGAGGCCGAGGGCGATGCACTTCGAGCGGATCACCGAAGCCTGCTGCTTGACGATCTCCGGCAGCGCGTCGGTGACGAGGAGGAACTGCGTCAGCGCCGAGAGGAGGGCGCCGGCGTTCGCGCCCGGATGGATCCGAAGCGCGCCGGCGACCTCGGCCTTCGCGTCGTCGCCGGCACTCTCGAACGCCTTCAGGATGGCGGCGGAGCCGACGGTGATCGCGACGCCGAGGGCCCCGCAGATCGCCTCGAGCGCTTTCATCTTCGGGTCTGCGTGCACGAGCGGGGCGAAGGGCGTCGACGTGGCCGGGGCCGGCGTCACGCCGAGCGCCACGTTCATCCGGGCATCGGCGGTCAGGCGCTGAGCGATCTTCACGGCAGCATCGAGTCGAGTCATGGAAACGTCTTCTTTCTTGGGAGTGGCGGAGCTCGCGACATCGCGAGCGGGGAAGATGGGAATCGTGATGCGGCAGACGCCGCGAGACGGGGGCGAGCTCATCGGAGATCGATCTGCAGGCGACGCCGTCGACGCGGTCGCGTCGGCGGCTTCGGGGGTTTCGTGGTCATCGCGCGGTCTGACGAACGAGCTCGTCGAGCGCCTTTTCGAGCGCGATGAGCTCGACGCCCGAGAGCACCGTGGGCGTCCCGGTGTGAGCGCGTGACGGGTTCACGCGCCCGAAGAACACCGCGCCGACGCGGGCCCACACCTTGATGACGTGGCCGGCGCCCTCCATCGAGCACGCGTCGAAGCGTCGCGACGCCCGACCGCGAGCGGCAGCGATGGCAGGTCGAACCATCGGCTCGTGCTCGGCGAAGATCTGGATCAGCCCGGCCTGCACGCCGTCGCGCCAGTGCGCGATTGCTGCGCAGGGTGACTCGCCCTCACGGCAGATCGTCGCAACGGCACGCACGATCGAGGCGGTCCTTCGCCACCTACCGAACTCGACGACGGACGGCCCGTCGCAGGCCGCGACGTGGATGGTCCGCGACGGCCGCGGTGGCTCGGCCTGACTCGTGCGCGCCGGCCGCCGCGCGTACGTGACCTCGGTCACGGCGCCGTCCGAGCTCGATGCGCGTCGGCAAGGCGCTGCGCGTCGGCGCGATCTTTCGCGTTAGCGACGTCGATCGCGCGGTTCTTCGCGGCGGTAGCCTTCGCGAAGGCTGCGCGGTCCTCGGCCTGATCCTTCCGAATCTGCGCCGCCTCTGCCTCGGCCTCCTCGACGCGCTCGCGCTCGCGCTCTGCTGCAGTGCGAAGCTCGTTCTCTTCGGCCCGTAGCGTCGAGATCAGTCCGGCGTTCGCACGGGGCGAGGAGGGCGCATCAGCACGCTGCTCGAGCGCGGAGATAATCGCCCGCGGGCTTTCGTCGTAGCCCTGCAGTGTCATGACGCCGAGGGGCAGCGCGCGAGGGGGCGGCAGGCGCTGCTCGTAGCGACGAGCCGTCAGCGCATCGAACGCGATCCGAGCCCTCGCTAGACGTTCGACGGTGCGCTGACGAGCAGCCACGCGGGCCGCTTCGGCTCGGTCTTCCTCGGCGATGAGCTCGGCGAGGTCGGCCTGAAGCGTCGCGGCGTTGCACGCATGAGCGTCGGCGCGCTCCTCATCGTCGGACGGTTCGCACCCCTCGAGCTCGATCGCGAGAGCGTTCCGCGCTGAGGTCTCTTCGTCGACCGCCTCGAGCTCGCCGACGCGCGCGGCGAGGAAGCGGATTCGCTCTTCCGGCTCGGCACCCTTCAGCGGATTGCGCCCCTGCATCGCAAGACGGGCGGTTGCGGTGCTCGCCTGCGCAGCACGCCAGGCGGTCTCGAGCAGGGAAGCAGTGGCGACGGCGGGGGTCTGGGAGATCTTCTTCATGGTGGAGTCCTCGAGCGGTTGCGGGTGAGAGACGCGGCGCTAGATGCCGTCGCGGCCGTAGGTGTTGCCGAGCAGGTGGGCGAGAGACGTGCCGTTGTGGCGCGTCGTGGCGTGCGGAAGGTCGATCGCGGCGGCGAGGAGCTCGATGCCGGCGAATGCCGACTTCGGGTCGTGCCCAGTGACAGCGCCGAGCTCGGCGCCGGCGAGCTCGACGACGCCCGAAGTGAACGCGTCGACCCGGTCGTCAGGCCGATTGGCGCGCCCGTCGAAGTCGACGAGCGACTGCTCGAGGATCGTCAGGCCGGGGACGAAGGACACGCGCCCGCGCTCGACGTGCGCGGCGGCGCCGGTTGCGCGATCCGCCTTCGTTCCGCGCGAGTGGATCGGTCGGAAGTAGAAGACCCTGGGCTGCCGTCTCGGCGTCTCGGTCGGTCCGAGCTCGACGAGGGTGAGCCCCTCGGCTGCCGCCGCCGGCGTCAGCAGGGCCCGCCACGTCGTGCCTCCCATGTTCGTTTCGCAGACGACGAGGTCGCACGCGCCGGCGACGTACGCGGACACGACGAGCGCCGGCCAGTCCTCGGGGCGATGCTTGCCCGAGAGATCGCGGAGCACGTGCAGCTGACCGTCGGCGCCGCGCCCGAGATCGATGATGCCGGTCGAGTCGCTGCGAGCTCTTGCGGTCGTCGCGGGATCGATGGCGATGATTCGGCGAAGGAACGCGGATGGCAGCGGGCGGCGGGCGCGGTCGATCCAGGCCTGCCGGAACATGCCGTCTTCGTCAGCGCCGATGTACTCGCCGTCGAGCTCCTCGCGTCCCTTGCGGGTACCGCCGAGCTGCGCCCGCCACTCCTCGACCGCGCCAGGCGCGAGGTTCACCACGTTCTCTTCAGTCGAGCCGGTGACGATGATGTGGCGCCCCGGGTCGCGCTCGTGCAGCCCGCGCATCTGAGCGATGAGCGGCGAGCGTGCGCGCGGGGTCGAGTCCCACACGAGCCGGCCCCTGCCGAGACGCAGGCCGAGGATCAGGTTCGAGAGCGCTTCTTCCGCGTGCGCCTTCGGCCACGAGGCGATCTCGGTCGCGATGGCGAGATCGTGCTGCGGCCCGCGGAGCGTGGCGGGCGACTCTGCCGAGAAGACGGTCGCGATTGCACCGTTGGCAAAGCGCACGACGTTCGAGCTCGATTCCCAGTCAGCGCCGAGCCACGGCGGCGAGAGCGCGAGGATCCCGGTCTCGCCCGTGACGAGCACGTCGATCGTCGACTGCTCGCTCTGCCCGACGAGGGCAACACGGTGCGCGCGGCCCGCCTCGATCTCCTCGACGACGTGCGAGACGGTCGCCATCGTCTTCCCGAAGCCGCGCCCGCACTGCGCGCCCCACGTCTTCCACGTCCCGTCGAAGGGGATCCGTTGGTTCGGTCGTGCCCAGTGCGTCCAGCTGAAGGTCAGCGCCGCGAGCTCGTCGACGGGCATCGCGACGAGCGCGGCCTCGAGCTCCTCGAGCCCTCCGGCGTCGACGATCCTGCGGATCACGAGACTGATAGGACTCGTCACCGCGTGCTCCGTTCGTCGTCGAGACGGACGGCAAGGGCCATCAGTCGGTCGTAGCCGCGCTTTGCGGCAGCCTTCATGTCGGGGGCCTCGGTCGGGTCGACCTGCGGCGCGGGGCGGAGCTTCGCGAGCTTCTCGGTGATCGAGGCGATCGCGTTCGCAGCTGCGATGACGCGCGGGTAGTCCTTCTCCGCGGTCGCCGTGCGCCGCGCCGCGACGAGCGCGGTCCGCTCCTCCTCGAGCAGCTGCAGGTCGGTGCCGTTGTAGGCCGGCTCGACCTCGGCATCCGCCGGGGCGATCGGCGCGGGCGCCTTCGCCGGGGCGGGCTTCGAGGCCCTCGCGGCTTTGCCCTTCGACGGGGCAGGCTTCGACGCGGCGGCCTTCGCGGCCTTCACCTTGGCATCCGCGCGCACCTTCACGACCAAGCCGATGGAGCAGCCGGCCAGGCGGGCGGCGTCGCGTACTGTGCGGAGGTCGAGGGCTTCGATCTCGGCGCGCTTCTTCGGAGTGCATTTGGCGGCCATCGGTCCCCGTCGTCGGTTCGTTGTGGAAGTCGGGTGTTCATGAACAGACCGTTCATGAACACGCCCCAAAAGCGGATATCCGCGCGAGAAACCGCGCTCGAAAGGCACGAGGGACACCCCCAATACCCCCCTCGAGCGGTCAGCCGAGGCGGTCGGCCGTGCGTAGACGACGGCTTGCACCGCGCGAGGGCGGGCCGTGCGGCCTCAGCGGATGATGCCGAGCTCCTCGAGCACCACGTGCAGCGGCAGGCCCGTGGCGGCTCCCCTGCGCCGGGGCAGGCCGAGGTCCTCGAGCAGCTCGGCGCGCGTCCCACCGCCCGCACGCGCGATGCGTCGGTCGAGGATCTCGTTCACGGTCTCGGGCACGCGAGCGGGCACGGTCTCGGTCTCGGTCTCGG
>JAYTLP010000500.1:0-12489 GCA_043729375.1 Myxococcales bacterium | reverse complement strand
CCCAGCGCCTCGATGCTCTCGCGCACGCGAGCCGCGCGCACGATCTTCGTCTTGATGCCACCCGGGTGCACACACGTGACGCCGATCGGCGCACGCTGCATGTCCAGCTCGATGCGCAGGGCCTCGGTGTAGCCGCGCACGGCGAACTTCGACGCGTTGTAGGCGCCATTGGTCGGAAACGCGATGAGGCCGAACAGGCTCGACGTGTTGACGACGTGGCCCTCGCCCGACTTCCGGAGGTGCGGCAGGAACGCCTGGGTCCCGTTCACGACGCCCCAGAAGTTGATGTTCATGATCCAGTGGAAGTCCTCGGGCGTGGTCTCCTCGGCCGAGGCCGAGAGCGCCACGCCCGCGTTGTTGAAGATGAGGTTGCATCGCCCGTGGTCGGCAGCGACCTGGTCGGCCCATGCAAAGACGGCCTTGCGGTCGGAGACGTCGAGACGCTGCGACGTGACACGTGCGCCGCTCACCTGCTTCACCGTCTCGGCAAGCCCCACCTCGTCGATGTCGCTCACCGCCACCTCGCAACCTTCGCGCGCGAGGTGCAGCGCCAGCGAGCGACCCATCCCCGAGCCTGCCCCGGTGATGGCGGCGACCTTTCCGTCGAACGTGTTCACGATGGACCTCCATTTTTCAGCACGCGGGCCACGGATGTCGTCACCTCGCGCAACGCACTGTCACAGCTCGGGCTCACGCCCGTAAGGCTACCGAAACCGTGCACGAGGCCGTAGAAGCGCCTTGCCTCGACGAGCGCGCCCGCAGCCGCGAGTTGCTGCGCGTAGGCCTCGCCCTCGTCGCGCAGCGGATCGAAGCCCGCCGTGAAGACGAGCGCCGGCGCCACGCCGGTGAGGTCACGCGCGCGACTCGGGGTCACGCGCGGATCTTCGTGTCGCGACGGGTGCGCGCCGAGGTAGCTCGAGTCGAACCGCTCGATGTCCGCGCGCGTGAGGATGAAGCCATCGGCGAAGAGTCCGAGCGAGGGCCACGCGCGCGTGCGATCGACGACGGGATAGAGCAGCACCTGCAGCACCGGCCCGCCCGGGTTCGCCTGCGCAACGACCGTCGCGAGGTTGCCGCCCGCGCTGTCCCCGCAGACGAGCATGCGGCCGTCTCCACCGAGGTCGCGCGCGTGCGTGACGGCCCACGCGTACGCAGCAACTGCATCATCGGTGGCGGCGGGGAACGGGTGCTCCGGCGCGAGGCGGTAGTCGATGGCGAGGACGTGGACGCGGGCGTCGCGGCAGAAGCGCCGCGCGAGGACGTCGTGGGTGTCGAGGTCGCCGATGACGAAGCCCCCGCCGTGGAAGAACACCATCAGCGGCGCTTCGGCGATGGAGGTGGAGTAGAGGCGAGCGCGCAGCTCGTGCGCACCTCCCGCGACCAGCAGATCACCGACGGCGGCGACATCGACTTGCGGCCCGGCGTGCAGCGCCGAGTCACGCCGCATCCGTGCCCGCGCGAGGATGGGCGACGCGGACAGCAGCGACTCTCCTCCGAGCACGCTGCGAGCGCGCACGACGAGCGCGAGATCGGGTGCGAGCGTCAGGCCATCGCGCTCGACCGAGCCGCCCGCGAGCAGCCACTGAAGCGGACCCGGCAGGCCGCCGAGCACGCGCCCCAGCGCGACCTCGGCGCGATCGGCCGCGGTCGGCTCGATGTGCTCCCCGCGCGGGCGCTCGACGATGTAGTCACCGGGCTCGAACCGCTCGACGCGTCGCACGAAGTCGAACGTGTAGCCGGGCCACAGCGTCGAGTTGCGACCGTTGCGGTCGAGGTACCAGCTGTCGCAGCCCCCCGTCGTCCACACGGTCCCCTGCATGCGACGCTCGAGCTCGTCGACGAACGCCTGCTGCACCTGCGCGCGCGGCTCGACGGCAGCCGCGCCGCCGTCCCGCAGGAACGCCAGCGCACCGAGCAAGAGCTCGAGCTGCGCCTCCATCATGAGCAGCACGGACGAGTGGCCGAGCGCCGTGTTGGGCCCGAGCAGGATGAACAGGTTCGGGAATCCGCTCACGGTGGTGCCGAGGTACGCGCGCGGCGAGCCGCCCCAGACGTCGGCGAGCGTGCGGCCGTCGCGCCCGCGCACGTGCCCGGCGAACGGGAGCTCGGTGGCGGCAAAACCCGTCCCGAGCACGATCGCGTCGACCGCGTGCGTGTTGCCGTCCGCGTCGACGACGCCCTCGGCACGCACCTCGACCGCCGCCGACGTGACGGTGACATTGTCTCTGGCGAGCGCAGCCAGATAGTCGTCGCTGACGATCACCCGCTTGCACCCAAAGCGATAGGTCGGCGTGAGTCGCGCGCGCAGTGCCTCGTCGGAGACTTGCTTCGCGAGAAAGCGCCTCGCCATCGCCTCACCAATGCGCGCCAGGGAGGGGTGAAGAAAGGCGAGCGCGAGCACCTCCCGCCGCGCGTAGATCGCGGCGCGCTCCACCGACAGCGCGGTCCGCGACGACGCGTACCTCGCGCGCGTCACCTCCGGGATCGGCTCGTCATTGCGTGGCAACACCCACGGCGCCGTGCGCTGGAACACGGTGAGCGCGTCGACGCGGGGCTGGATCGCGGGCACGACCTGCGCCGACGACGCGCCGGTGCCGATCACGGCAATGCGCTTGCCCTCGAGCGCGTAGCCGTGGTTCCAGCGCGCCGTGTGGAAGACCTCGCCTGCGAACGCGTCGAGGCCCGGCACCATCGGGCGCTTCGGCTCGCTCAGCGCACCGAACGCAGCGACGAGAACGTTTGCGACGTATGTGCCGCGCGAGGTCTCGATGCGCCACGCCTGCGCGTCGTCGTCCCAGGCCGCCGAGCGCACGTCGTGACCGAGCCGGAGGTGCGGCGTGACGCCGTAGCTCTCCGCGCAGTCGCGCAGGTACGACCAGATCTCCCTCTGGGGCGAGTACGTGCGACTCCAGCGCGGGTTCGGCGCGAACGAGAACGAGTAGAGGTGAGACTCGACGTCGCACGAGCAACCGGGGTACGTGTTGTCGCGCCACACGCCACCGAGGTCGTCGGCCCGCTCGAGCACGACGAAGTCCCGCTCGTTCGCCTGGAGGAGACGGATCGCCGCGCCGATGCCGGAAAACCCGGCACCACAGATCGCGATGCGTATCCGCGTCTCACCCATGCGCGCGACAGCCTATCAGTCGCGCGTCGCTTTCAGTGCGTCGAGAACGAAGCCCGCGCCCCAGCTGAACGGCGCCTCCGACTCGTAGAGCAGCGAGCTGAAGAGGTGCGACAACGCATCGCCGCTCGTGCTGCGATAGAACTCACCGATGCCGCCATCACGCGCGGCCATCGACCCGAGGTCGTCGTCGATGCGCCTCCACTCGTCGAGGTCACCCATCTGTTGTGCGACTTTTGCGGACAGGTCCGTGAGCCACGACCAGCGCTTCGCGTCGTGATGGTGCGAAAGGCCCGAGAGCTTCGCCGGCAAGTGGAGCCAGGTCGTCGAGTGATCGGGGATCGCGGTCGTCCCGGGCAGGCCACCGCGTGTCCCGTGCTCGTCCAGCAGCTGCGCCTTCGGTGCGCCGGACTTCGTCTTGCTCGACGGCAGACCGAGGCGGTGCTGGATCATGCCGAGCAGGACGCGCCGACCGATCGGTACCGTATCGAGCGCGCGCGCGGCATGAGACCTTCGGGGCTCCTGTTCTCGAGCAGCGTGTTCAGGTGGTAGCGGACGGTCTTGTGGTCTGCCATCGCGAACAGACCGCGCGAGGCGAACGCGAAGTCGCACGTCCACATCGGGTGGAACTGGTACTTGCCGGCCGTCAGCATCCGATGGGCGCCGATCTGCACGCGGTTGCCCTCGAAGTTGGCCTTCGCAGTGTCCCACAGCGCGGTGCGACCTTCGGCCCCGCCCACATGCCGCGCATGCGCGAGCGGGGAGAGAAGCGACAGGGCGAGCACGGCCGCGGTCCTGTTCACGCTGCCCGTCGGAGCATCGAGCGCGCCGATGGTAGGTACATGGATTCTGGATGTTCAGGCTGGACCCCCTCGAGATGTCGCGGCTTTCGCTGGTGTGAGGGATCGCCAGCGGCAACGCGGGGATCGTTTCGGATCGCGGTGCGTATCACGAGGGATGCGGCTGACTCTCGCGATCCTGGTGGGGCTCGGGGTGGGGCTCATGGTGGCTCCCGCGCGGGCCGATCGAATCGCCGAGAACGCGTCCTGCGCGGGGTGTCACACGGACATCGCCACGGAATGGACGCGCTCTCTCCACCGAAACGCGTGGCGTGACCCCGTCTTCCAGAAGGCGTACGCCGTCGAGCCGGTTGCCTTCTGCCGTGGCTGCCACGCCCCCGAGAGCGATCCCGCGCGCGAGCCAGGCCGGCAAGCGCAGACGATCGGGATCGGGTGCGTCAGCTGCCACGTCGACGCTGCAGGGATCCACGCCGCGCGGGCCAGTCCTGCGGCGCAGCACGCGGTCGTCGTCGACGCGACGCTCGCCACGCCGAAGCTCTGCGCGCGCTGCCACCAGTTCGACTTCCCTGCCGAGTCGCACCAGCGCCATCCCGAGCCGATGCAGGACACCGTGGCCGAGCATGCGAGCAGCACCGAGGCAGCGACTCCTTGCCAGGGCTGTCACATGCCTGTCGTCGACGGTCCCGACGGCCGGCATCGCAGCCATTCGTTCTCGGTCATCGAGGATCCCGAGCGCCTGCGGCAGGCCGTCAAGATCGAGGCCGTGCGCGAGCGCGACGACCTTCGCATCACGCTCACCGCCGCGCGTGTCGGCCACGCGTTCCCGACGGGCGACATGTTCCGCCGCCTCGAGGTGCGCGCGCGGCTCGTCGACGAAGCCGGCACGACGATCGCCACGGCCAGGCCCGTCATGCTCGCGCGCACGTTCGAGGACCGCCCGCGGGATCCGGCAGCGGAGGAGCTCGACCTGATGCGCGTCGAGGCCGAAGACACGCGGGTGCCTCCACCGGGACGCGGCGCTCGCGTCGTCACGCTCGCGCTCCCCCGCCACGACGGCCGCGTCGTGTGGTCGGTGGTGTACCAGCGCATGTCGACCCCGATGGCCGCCGCGTTCGGCGTGTCGCAGGTGCTCGACGAGATCTTGCTCGCCGAAGGATCCCTCCCGTCCGCCCACCTCGACGCACACGGAGACACCCCATGAAGCGCCACCTGCTCTCGCTCTCACTCCTCTTCACATGCGCCGCGCAGGCGACGGAGACGGGGCACTACAGCCTCTTCCAGCACCGACCGCACGAGCGCGACGCCGACGCAGAGAAGAGCATCGAGCGGGTCGTCACCGAGTGCGGTTACTCCGATATGTCGCGCATGGGCCCGTCGGAGATCCGACGCAGCGCGTGTCACGTCGCCGAGCGTGGCGCGATAACGCTCGGTGCGCGCGTCGCTCGGGCCGCCATGGATCGACTCGACGACGAGGGCCTCTTCGGCCCCGTGCGCATCCACCTCTACTCGGTGGTCGGTCGGGCCGCGGACGTCGGTGCCATCGAGCCACTCGTCGAGGCGCTCGAGCGCGAGAACAAGGCCGGCCTCGGCAACGAGCGACAGTTCGAGCGCCACGCCATCGCGAGCGCGTTGACGGCGATCACCTACGCGACGCTCGAGGGAACGCCCGCGATCCAGTGGCGCGAGTGGGCCGACGCGCATCGGGATCGCACGCGCGAGGAGCTCCTCGCCGAGCACCTGGCCGCCACGCCAAAGCCGCAGCAGCATGCCGCGGTGCATCCGGGGAGCTGAGCGCCTCGCGTGGCGAGTCTCGGACACGTCGCGGTCGGGATCGCGGCCGCGCGTGCGCACGCGGGCGGCCTCGACGTGGCGCGTCCGTCGTTGTCGGCGTACGTGGCCTTCGCAGCGCTCGCGCTGCTTCCCGATGCCGACGTCCTCGCGTTCGGCATTCACGTGCCCTACGCCGCGAAGTGGGGTCACCGCGGCGCGGCGCACTCGCTCGCGATCGCCGCCGTCGTCGTCGTCGGGCTCGTGGTGCTGGTCCTCCGCTCGCCGCGAACGGGGTTCTACGCAGCGGCGGTCGTCGCGTCGCACGGTCTTCTCGACGCACTCACGGACGGCGGCCTCGGCGTCGCGCTGCTGTGGCCTGCGTCTCACGCACGCTACTTCGCGCCATGGCGGCCGATCCCCGTGGCGCCCATCGGAGCCCGCATGCTCTCGGCGCGCGGGCTCCACGTCGTGCTCGTCGAAGCGCTCGCCTCCCGGCCGCTCACGCTGTACGCACTGTCGCCGAGCCGAACGAAGCGCGCGGGCTAGCGGTACGCCGGCTAGTGGTACGCCGGCTCGCCAGCGAGCGCGCTAGTCGTCGTCGCCGCCGGCAACGATCGGCTCGTCGTCGGTGATGCTGACCCCGGGGTCCTCGTCCTCGAAGTTGAACTGGCCGCCGCCACCGGGCTCGTTCTTGTCGCTCTTGTCGCGCGGGCCCATGGGCCGGCGACCGCCGAACGGGCTACGCTGCCCGCCGTCTTTGCCGGGAAAGGCGCCCTTCTGTGACTCGTCCTTGACGGGGGCGACGAACGTCTCCCACGAAGCGGCGCGGCGCAGGGCCTCGTCGAGCGGGACGCCCTTTTGAACCATGGCGTTGATTGCTGCCTTCGCCTCGGGCGTCAGCCGACGCGCGGGGACGACGGCTGTAGGCTCGACTGCAGGCTTGTTCTCGGACTTCTTCGGGACGAACTCGTCCTCGTCGTCGTCCTCGTCCTCCCCATCGCCGTCACCGTCGCCATCGTCGCGCGCGGCGCCGGGCTTCGGCGTGGCCTTGGGGCCCCGCTT
Organism: Myxococcales bacterium; assembly: GCA_043729375.1. Taxonomy (GTDB): domain Bacteria; phylum Myxococcota_A; class Polyangia; order Palsa-1104; family Palsa-1104; genus JBDTCO01. The sequence goes on along the minus strand of JAYTLP010000500.1, from coordinate 5,736 downwards.
CTTCTTGTCCTCGACCTCGGCGGACTTCGCCGCGGCCTTGGGCTCTTTGCCTTCGGCTTTTGCCTCGGGCGCTTTGCTCGCAGTGGCCTTGGCAGGAGCCTTGGCAGTGGCGGGCGTCTTCTTGGGTTTGCTGGATGGCGTCTTGGTCGGCACGTTGCGCCTCAATGCCCGCTTGCGCGGCAACGGCCCCTCTTAACACGAAGATCTGCGGCGGTGTCAACCCGCGGCGATGCCCGTCGATAATAGGCCCGGCCCCGAGACCCCTCAGGCATCGAGCAGCGTGACGCCGAAGAGCTTCCGCGGCGTGAGCTGCTCGACGGCAGCACGCAGCTCGCGACCCTTCGTACGACCGGCCCTGGCCGTGAGCACGACCGCATCGACGTAGTCTTCGATGAGGTTCACGTCGGCAGACCCGAGCACGGGAGGCGTGTCTACGACCATGTAATCGTAGCCCACGCGGCGCAGCATCTCGAGCGAGATGGCGAACGCGGGCGCGTCGAGCAGCGGGCGATTCGCGGCACCCGGCTTGACCGCAAGGACGTGCAGCGACGGGGTGAACGCCTCGACGACGGACCACGGATCGAGCGGTCGATCGCGATGACGCGCGAGCTGCAACGAGAAGCACTCCGGCGGCAAGAAGCCGAACAGCACGGCGATCTGCGGCGCGCGGAAGTTGGCTTCGAGGAGGAGCACCTTGGCGCGACCGAACTCCGACAGCGCGAGCGCCAGGTTCGCCGCGCACGTCGTCTTGCCATCGCGGGCGCCGGCGCTCGATACGGCGATGACGCGCGGATCGCCGCGCTCGGCGAGACGGTGACGCATGACGCGGAAGCTCGCAGCGCGCAGGGAGTCGGGCTCGCGCACGAGGATGAGCCGAGGGTCCGGATCGGCTGGTGCTTTGTGCGTCGCGACCCAGACCTTCGGGCGCTCGGCCTCGGCGATGACCGAGGGCGGGACGGCCGCCGGCGCGGAGTCGGACCGCATGGTGGGGCTCGGCAGGCCCATCGCTCGCACGAGCTGCGTCGCCGCGGCCGGCAAGCTCGTCGCGTCGTCATCGCTGCTCTGTGACGCGAGCGTCGCGAGCCCTTGCGACGGGAGGGTGGGCGACGTGATCCCGCCCGACACGCCGGTCGACACCGGCACGAGGATCGCCTGAGACGGCACGAGCGGCATCACCGGGAGCGGCTGCGAGGCTCTACCGACCGCGGGCTTGGCCGGGGCAGTAGCGGCGGGCGCCTCCGCCTCGGTGCGGTTCCCGAGAGGCGAGCCCGGCTCGCCGCCCGGTCCGCCGGCGACCGGGAAGCCGGTGTTGCGTCGGATGCTGTCAGCCACGGTGGTCACGCTTCCCGTCTGCGCGCGGAACGACGCCCAGGATGGGCGCGACGTGCAGTCCGTCGAGGTCGATGCGATCGTAGATGCGGTCGTCGAGCAAGGTGAGCGTGAGGGCAAGCAGCATCGCGAGGATGAACGACACCGCGAGGCCGGCGCCGACGACCTGCGTTCGACCCTTGTTCGGATGCGTCGGCTTGTACGCGGGGTCGACGATGATCATCTGGGCGTTTCGGCCGGCCGTCACGGCGTTCTCGAGGATCGACGCCTTGAACTGGCGGGACTCGAGCTGCTGGTTGCGCTCGCGTGCGTCGGCGACCTCGCGATTCAGCCGGGTCCAGTCGGTCTCGAGCGTGACGACGCCGCTGGCCGCGGACGGTCCCGTGTCCGCGCCGTCCGGGGAAGCCGCCTTCTTGCGCTTGTACGTGGAGATGGCCTCCTGCGCCTTCTTGAGCTCCGCCTCGAGCGCCCCCTTGTCGATCACGCCATCGTCTGCGGCTTCCGGCTTGGTCCTGGTGGCCTCCGCATCGCTGGCCGCGATGGCCTCGTTGGCGCGGCGTAGCTTTGCCTCGGCGTTCTTCACGCGATTCTTCGCGGCGCGCACGTCGGGGTGTTCCTCGGTGAACTGGGCGGCTTTGTCGGCGAGATCTTTCTGCGCAATCTTCAGATCGTTCTCCGCGTCGGAGCGCACGGCCGCGAGCTTCGGATCGATGTCCCGATCAGCCTTGCGCGCCGTCGGCACGCCGAGGCGGGCCTGCAGACGCTGCGCCTCGCGCTCGAGCGCGTTGAGCTGCGGATCCTCGCTGCGCGCGGCGCTCTTGCTGTTGGCGGCGCGCACCGCGATGCCCGACTGCGTTCCGGCACCGGCACCGTTCGACTCCTTGGCAAACTCGGGGTGCTTCGCGATGAAGGTGGCGAGCGCCGACTCGCGCACGCGCAGATCTTCGTCGGAGCGGCGCTTCTCGTCGTCGAGGAACTCCTTCGTCTCGCCAGCCGCCTCGATGCGACTCTTCGAGTGCTCCTCGAGCAGCTCGCGCGCGAGACGTGCGGTGAGCTCCTGCACGCGGTGCGGCTCATTGCCGGTGAACGACAGGCCGAACGTCTCGCCGTCTTTCGCGTGGAATGCGATCTGTTTCCGCATCTCGTCGACTGCGTCGACCGCGCCGCGCTTGTCCATGATCTGCGGGTACAGGTGGTACTCGGTGATGAGCTTCTCGAGTGTCGTCCGCGAGAGCACGAGCTCCTTCAGCTTCAGCGCGAGCTTCTGCTGCGCGTCGACGGTCGCCTCGCTGCCCGAGATGGTGCGCGTACCGATGCCCTCCCGGTAGACGATGAGTGTCTCCGACGTGTACTGACGCTCGCGGAGCAGCGCCGCAGCGAGCGACAGCGTGGTGCCGAGCAAGAGGACCAGCGCCGCGTACCACTTGAAGCGCCACGACCGCATGCCGATGGAGACGAAGCGATCGAGGTGATCGCGCGCGCTGCGCGCGCTTCCTCCGGAGTCGTAGCTGGCGGCGGCCGCATAGGCGGGCGGGGGTGCCGCGGCAGAGGAAGCAGAAATGGGGGCGCGACCTGGCAGGCTCATCGTTTTGCCAATCTTAACGCATCCGCCGTGGCGAGGCGCTCCACCAGGCTCCCTGGCCTGTCGCCGGTGAACGTCGGGACGGCGCCGAGCAGCGGAACGCCGAGGCGCCGCACGTCGGCCGGCTGGCGGATCTTCACCTCGAAGGCGCCGAACATCATGGCGGAGAGAAAGCACACCGCGACGAACACGAGGATCACGCTGGCAACGAGCTGCCGCGGACCGCCCCCCTTCGCCTCGACGAAGCCCGGATCCACGATCTCGAAACGCAGCCCGGAGCGCTGCTGCTCCCAGGCGGCCTCGAGCTCGAAGCGGCTCTTCGTATCCGTCATCTCGTCGAGGCGCTTGCCTTGGTCCTTCTCCTCCGCGGCGAGGTCGCGCAGCTCGATGGTGAGGCGCGCGAGGTTGTCGCCCACCGCGGTCTCCAGCTTCTTTCGACGCACGGTCTGCTCGCGCTGCACCACGTCGAGGCGCTGAGCGGCTGCCGAGGCTGCTTCGGCAAAATCGGCCTGACCGAGCTGGAAGATCTCGCGCCGCTCCTCCCGCTGCGCCGCGACGACGAGCCGACCCAGCGCCTGCACGACGGAGAGCACGAGCACCGGATCGCGATCCTGCCAGGAGATCGAGAAGCGGACCGACCGCGCCTCCACGTCGTCGTCGTAGTGCTGCTCGAGGAAGTAGTTGCGCCAGACCTCCACCTCGAGGTCGTCGCGCATTGCCTCGACCGCGAGCTGCGGGTCGCGCTCGTACTTGTCGGGGTAGAGCTCGTACTCCTCGATGACCTTCTGCAGGTGGGGTCCCGAGAGGAACACGCCCCAGATGTAGTAGACGTAGTCGCGCTGCGGGCGCACGGCCGTCGTCAGATCGAAGTCGGCCTCGACGATGCGCATCGACATCGCTGCGCGGCGCTTCGGCGCGCGCAGCTGGCGCTTGGCGAGGAAGCCAGCGCACGACAGCACGGCTATGAGCAAGATCCAGCCGACACGCGGGCGCGAACGACGAACGAGGCGACGGATCTCGCGCTTCGCGAACGCGAGATCCGGCTCGTCCTCCTCCCAGCTCACGGGCGCGCCCGGTGCGTCTCGATGGCGAGGTCGAGCTCGTGCTCGAGGTCGGCCGCGCTGTCGGCCCAGTCCTTGAGACCCGACTGCTTCGCGATCTCGGCGGCATCGTGCGCTTGCGAAGTGACGCGGTCGAGGGCCCCCGCCAGCGCATCCGGGTCGCGGACCGGCGTGAGCTCGCCGAAGAGGGCGCGATCGACGACGTCGGGGATGCCGCCCACGGGGGTCATGACCACGGGCCGGCCCGATGCCAGCGACTCGAGCAGCACGCTCGGCGTGCCCTCGTTCCAGCTCGGCAGCGTCAGCACGTCCGCGGCGCCGAGGAGCTTTGCCACCTCGGCGTGCGGACGCGGGCCGAGGATCTTGAGCTGCGGGCCGATGCGAGAGGCTCGCTCGTCGAGGGCGGCCTTGAGCGGGCCCTGACCCGCGATGCACAGCGTGAGATCGGGCCGCCGCGGCGCCAGCTTCTCGAACGCGTCGACGATATCGCCCGCGCCCTTCTCCTTGTAGAGGTTACCGACGAACAGCGCGATCTTGCCGTCCGTGGGCAGCCCGAGCTGCTTGCGCTCGTCGGTCCGATCGCGAAGATAGAAGAGCTCGGTGTCGATGCCGTCCTTCAGCAGCGTCGTCCGCTCCGGCCTGGCGCCGAGCGCGATGGCTTTTTTTGCCAGCGGCCGGCTCACCGCGAGAATGCGATCGGCGCGCGGGAAGGCCCAGCGCAGGTTCATGCCGATCGACGGCGTCTCGGCGAGCACGTTGAGGTCGGAGCCGTGCAGCTTGATGGCCACGGGGAGGTCGAGGGCCTGGCCGAGGATCACCGCAGCGACGGCGTCCGGGTAGGCCCACGCCGCGAGGATCACGTCGTAGCGATGACGTTCGCGGCGCACGAGCGGCAGCAGCGACGCGGCGTACAGCGCGCCCGCGAGCCCGTGCCCCCACTTCGGCAGGCGCACGTAGCGGGGGTGCCGCACGTGCAGGCCCTGGATGGTGTCCTCGTCGGGGACTCCCACCAGACGGCCGGCCATCGACGAGGGAAACAGCCCCGCACCGGGGAACCACGGCACCGTCGAGAGTACCTCGACCTCGCAGCGGCGGCCGAGCGCGCCGAACTGCTGCCGGTTGTACGGTGCCCACAACGGCTCGAGCCGGTTCGGGAACAGCCGGGTGATGACCAGGATGCGCATCGCCAACGAGCGCCGAGGGTACCACCGCTCGTCGTATGATGGCAGCCGACATGGCGAGGACCCGGGTAGGGATAGGTGGCTGGACGTACGCGCCGTGGCGTGGGCGCGGCGCGTTCTACCCGGAGGGCCTCGCCCACAAGGGCGAGCTCGCCTACGCGTCGCGCGCCGTTTCGGCCATCGAGATCAACGCCACGTTCCACCGCAACCAGAGCCGCGCGAGCTTCGCCCGCTGGCACGACGAGACTCCCGACGACTTCGTGTTCACCGTCAAGGCCTCGCGCTTCATCGTCGGTCGCAAGGATCTTGCTGCCGATGTCACGACGGCCGCCATCGCGTCGTTCCTCGCGAGCGGGCTCGATGCGCTCGGCGACAAGCTCGGGCCGATCCTGTGGCAACTCGCGCCGACGAAGCCATTCGTGCCGGACGAGATCGATGCATTCCTCGGCCAGTTGCCGCAAAAGCTCGGCACGCGTCGGCTGCGTCACGCGTTCGAGCCACGACATGGGTCCTTCGACGTGCCCGCGGTGCCGAAGCTCGCCGAGAAGCGCGGAGTCGCGCTCGTCTTCACGGACTCCGGGGA